>JAVEYW010000016.1 GCA_034003325.1 Desulfobacterales bacterium | reverse complement strand
GCCGATGGTACTGCCAGGGCAGCTTGGTGGGAGAGTAGGACGCCGCCGAAAAAACTCCTATAAAAGCCCGTAGAGTAATCTGCGGGCTTTTTTTTTGGGTTCTTCTTGTCACAGCGGGGCAATTCATTCATATCACTCAAATATTGACATGCGTAATCTTTTCTTGACCCGTAACTTTTTAAAGATATATGAAAACAAATTAAAATCAGCGCATGAAGTATCCAACAACCCGATAGCATTAAATCTCGGCCCAACTGATTCGATATGAAATTTAAGATTTTTTCAACGCTTGCCGGTATTCTTTTTTTGGCCATGCTGCTATTGAGTTTGGTAATGACCTTCATTTCCCATCGATTTCTTACTGAATCCGAGATTGCCGAGGCAAAAACAGTGACTCGTGCGATGGCGGTGCTTCTGACTCATAGGGATACGGGACCACCCCCATCTTTAATTTTAGAAAACGATGAAGAATTGGTTAAATTACTGGTAGTTGATAACCTTCGCGCTATTTGTATCTTAAACAAAAAACTGGAAAAAATTTATACTTACGGAAATGATCCGAAACTGTTGGAGCGCCTTTTGGAAAGCGGATCACGCGTAATTCATGAAGGGTTCTTGCAAGATTCATTTCAAAGCCCGGAATTGCTTGCACCCTGGAAGTTGCCGGAGACAATTGTTGAGGCTCTTCCGATTATGCATGAAGATATAGTCATTGGAGGCGTTGCAGCGGCTTTTTCACTTTCTCGAAGTAAACATAGTATGAAAAAGCTTCAGCGACTCGCATTTATGTACCTATTAATTAATACGGTATTTTTTTCAGTTATCGGTTTTTTTCGATTTGATCGGTTTTTGTACAAACCGATTCAAAAACTGGTGAAACGGGCTAGTGATTATCGAATTGGTGACGGAACGGTTATTCCTTACGATAGTGGTGGCGGCGAATGGGAAATGTTATACAGAGCTGTAAATCGTATTGTAGATCTTAATGCCCTGGACAATAATGCGCTCAAAGACACGGTGAAATCGTTACAAGAGGCTTTGACGGACTTGAAAAAAGCCCAACAGGAAATTATTCGAACGGAAAAGCTTGCCACTGTCGGCAGATTGTCAGCTGGTATCGCACATGAAATCGGTAACCCCATCGGTATTGTGTTCGGATATCTCGAGTTGTTAAAGATGGGAACGTTTTCACAAAAAGAAACCGTTGACATTATTCGTAGAACCGAGGTCGAAATTCGTAGGATCGACCAAATTATTCGGCAGCTACTCGATTTTTCAAGACCGAACAAAAGGGATATAGTTGTCGTATCTGTGCATGAGGTGATCCATGAGATTGTAGAAATGATGCGAGTTCAGCCGCTTTTTTCGCGAATTGCGTTGCAGGTTCATCTGGCTGCGGAGGCTGATAGGGTGGCCGTCGATCCCAACCAACTTCACCAGGCATTGTTAAACCTTATTTTAAACTCAGCTGATGCGATTGAAACCATGTGTACGGACCGGAGCGGAAAACTGACTATTTTTAGTGAAAATACGATTGAATCCATCAATCAGCAAGCGCTGAAAACCGTTTTAAAGATATCTTTTTCGGATAATGGCGAAGGGATAAGCAAGGAAAACCTGGAAAATATATTTGATCCGTTTTACACGACAAAAGGTCCCGGTAAAGGGAGCGGGCTTGGGCTTTGGGTATCGATGATGATTATTGAAGGCTTCCGCGGGAAAATTTTAGTTGACAGCCGGATTGGCAAGGGCACGACGATGAGTGTGTTGTTACCTGTCGATAGTGATTGCAGGGGTGAAGGGCAAATGATAGAGCAGGGGTAATCGGAATGGGTCAGAATTCATCAGCGGGAAAACGCCTTCTTATTGTGGATGATGAAGAAAATATGCGGCATATGCTTGCTACTTTGTTGCGCAATTCGGGATACCGGATTGAAACTGCCAGCGATGGTGTTGAGGCGTTGGAGAAAATCGGTCAAAATCTTCACGAATTTATTTTATGTGACCTTAAAATGCCGCGAATGAGTGGCATTGAATTTTTGAAGGCGGGCTCAGAAAAACTTAAGGAGAGCACCGTTATCGTGATGAGCGCTTATGGAACCATTGATACGGCATTGGAAGCTATGAAAATGGGCGCTTACGATTTTATCTCAAAGCCGTTTAAGACGGATGAAGTGTTGCTGGCGCTTAAAAAAGCCGAGGAGCGGGAGAATTTAAAGCGGGAAAACATAGTTCTAAAAGATCGAATTGAAAAAATATCAGCAAGTTATAACTTCGGCAACCTGATGGCCAAGAGCAAAAGCATGTTGTCCGTATTTAAGATTGCCGAGAAAGCGTCCAAATACAATACAACCGTATTGATTACCGGAGAAAGCGGTACGGGCAAAGAATTGGTCGCAAAGGGCATTCATTTTAACAGCGACAGGGCGAAAAAGGCCTTTATTCCGGTAAACTGTGGCGGGATTCCGGAAAACCTGCTGGAAAGCGAATTATTCGGCTATAAAAAGGGAGCTTTTACGGGTGCCGACAAAGATAAAATCGGCCTTATCGAAGCTGCTGACGGCGGTACGCTTTTACTTGATGAAATCGGAGACATGCCGCAATCCTTGCAAGTCAAGCTGTTGCGTGCGCTTCAAGAACGTGAGATTCTGCCGGTGGGCGGTACTCGGGGGAAAAAAATTGATGTTCGGGTTATTGCTGCGACGGCTACAAATCTTGCCGAAGCCATCGAGAACGGTACGTTTCGAGAGGATCTTTTTTACCGGTTGAATGTGCTTCCGATTCATGTGCCGCCGTTAAGGGATAGGACGGAAGATATTCCCCTTCTGGTTCAAAATTTTATTCAACGTTTCAATAGAAAGCTGGGAACGGATATAAAAGGAATAACGCCGCCGGCCATGGCTATTTTGTTGAGCTATGATTGGCCGGGGAATGTAAGGCAATTGGAAAATCAAATCGAAAGAGCGATGGTGTTAACGGATCAGATTACCCTTTTGCCGGACCATTTCCCCCCTGAGTTGCGCCGGAAGCGGGATGAAGTGAGCACGGATTGTTTTTTTGGGGGCTACTCCGTAAAGACTGCGCAAAAAATGATAGAAAAACAATTAATAACGAAGGCGCTCCAACATACCGGTGGAAATCGCACACATGCTGCTGCGTTACTTGAGATCAGCCATCCGTCTTTGCTGAGCAAAATGAAAACATACGGCATTCCCCTCTAACGCGATTGAACCGGACATATTTCAACTTTACCCATCTATTCGTTGCCTGCACTTAGAAAGAATATGGTTTGTTTTGCCCTTCAAATAACCGATGCTGAATCGATTAGGTGCCGCAGCATTTCTTATACTTTTTCCCGGAGCCGCAAATGCAGGGATCATTTCGACCGATTTTCGGTCCCTGGCGAATAGACTGAGCTGGTTTAGGCATGCTTCCGTCTACAAAATACCATCGACCATCAAGTTTAGAGAACTCGGCTATTTCATGATGAATCATATTTTTTCCTTTTTCGGCATATCTGGCAATAAATTCAACCGTACCGGTTTCATCATCTGGTCCGCCCGCTACGGTTTTAAGAATTTCCAAGCCCTGCCAATCGGATTTTTTCGACCATTCAAGGGCCTCTTCCCGATTAAGTTTTTGGCGCCGTGAAGGGTGAAGCGTGTCGTGAATATAATCAATGGCCGTTTTAACATAGGCGCTGTAGCGCGATCGCATCAGCGCTTCAGCGCTTTGGGCGGGTTGGTGCCCTTGGATTAAGGGCGCGCAGCAATCGGCGTAAGCTAAGTTGCTGCCGCATGGGCATGTTTCCATGGTGACAACCTCCTGGTTATATCCCGTATTTAAAGCGGTATTATTTGGTAATGTTTTCGAATGCCCCTTTTACCTTACTTATGGGCTAAGTCAAGGGAAGAATCAGACTTGAAACGGCATTCCGAAAGTTGAACAATAAAAAGAACGCAGATTGTTTTTGCGGACGAGCATCCATTGACTCAAACCGCCTGCTTGGTATAAGAATAATTTTTTTAAATCATGGCTAATGCAAGTTATGCAGTTGCATCGAAACCGACACGGAAAGGATATTTAACATGAATGTAAAGCTTGATACCAGCATGGGAGAGATTGTTATTGAACTTAATGCGGAAAAAGCACCCAAGACAGTAGCTAATTTTTTGGACTATGTGAATGCCGGCCATTATGATGGCACTATTTTTCATCGTGTTATCAATGGATTTATGATTCAAGGGGGCGGAATGACCGCAGATATGAAAGAAAAATCCGTCGGTGCGCCGATTGAAAACGAGGCGGACAACGGCCTAATCAATGATGCGTATGCCGTAGCCATGGCACGAACGATGGATCCCCACAGTGCCACGGCACAATTTTTCATTAATGTCAAAAAAAATGATTTTCTGAATCATACCGGTAAAAACCCCCAAGGATGGGGCTATACTGTTTTTGGAAAGGTGATTAAGGGCCATGGCGTGGTTAATAAAATTAAAGCTGTGCCCACCGGCAAAAGCGGTATGCACGATGATGTGCCGGTAACACCGGTTATTATTAACAAAGCCGAGGCGGTAGATTCGACTGCGGCTTGACGCGGCATTGATTTGAGCGTAATGCGACAGCTTTTCAACACGATCGCCATTGATTTGGATTGTCTCCGTAAAAGGTGATGGTGCGGTGCCGATAGCCGGTATGAAAGTCCGCCCGTTGGCCAGTTCAAGGGGCGGACTCGCCTTGCCGTTCAGTCATGGGATGTTAGCGCCTGCCGGTGGTCGCTTTGTAAGTTGGATGGGTGGATAAGTTCATTCAATGCGGTCTCCTGATTCATCCCCTTTGCGATCAATGGCCCATGTGTCACTAAAAATGCGCCTGATTCCCTTTGGATCGCCCGATCTCTTTTCTTGCGAAACGCGAACAAGAATAAAAAAATATTGATTAAATAACTGGTTAGGCTACGAAAGGCTCGAAAAACGCAGCGTTATTTCAGTCACCGGGGTGTTTGGTATCTTTTTTCGTTGTAATCCCGCGTCAATTCTGTATCGTGTTGAATTCGCAATTGAATTTTATTTGCTTTCCCATTAGGTGAATTTGACCCAAAATTACTTCCACGATTTCTCTTGACAAGCAGATAAAAGAGGTAGATATATGGGTCGCTTTTTAAGGTGTTAAAAGTATAATATTATATAAAATAACAGAAAGTTAGAGGTAAAAAAATGGCTGCCTACCGTTTTAAGGCGGATTCTTACTATCCTTGGGTGTTGGGTGTCGTATCGGTTTCGGCCGTGGCCGTAACCCTTTGGCAGGTAGATGTTTTGACCGAAGTATTCGACGAATCTTTTCCACGGCGTTTCGCATTTATGAACCCTCTGGCGATGAGTTTGGCCTTCATGGGGCTTGCAGTGCTGGCGTTTCGAATTTGGTTTGCCTTGCTGTATAGGCCCTATGCGCCAATGGCCGACGATGTATTGCCGTCCATTACCGTGGTCATTCCGGCTTATAATGAAGGCTCCCAGGTTCTCTATACCGTTCGTTCGGTAATGGCGAGCAGTTATCCCCACAAAAAGATGCAGGTGATATGCGTGGATGACGGCTCCCAGGATGATACCTGGCGGTGGATGCTGCAAGCCAAAAAAGAGTTTGACCGCCGGGTTCAACTGATTCGGCAACCGGTCAACCGGGGCAAGCGACAGGCGTTGCTGGCCGGGTTCAAGTTGGCTGAAGGGCAAGTGTATGTGACCATTGATTCGGATTCAGAAGTGTTTCCAG
This sequence comes from Desulfobacterales bacterium, assembly GCA_034003325.1. Classification (NCBI taxonomy): domain Bacteria; kingdom Pseudomonadati; phylum Thermodesulfobacteriota; class Desulfobacteria; order Desulfobacterales; species Desulfobacterales bacterium. The sequence continues at coordinate 111,753 of JAVEYW010000016.1, read as the reverse complement.
ATACATTGCGCCATTTGGTCAGCCCGATGGCTTGCGATAAACGTGTTGGCGCGGTGGCTGGAAACGTTCGCGTGTTGAATATAGATGAGGGCGTGATTCCCAAAATGATGGAAGTTTCCTTTACCTCAGCTTTTGATTTTTTGCGCCGTGGGCAGAGTGTCTATGGGGGTGTATTTTGCACGCCAGGGGCGCTTTCAGCATATCGGGCGCGGGTCTTAACCCCTCATCTCACGGACTGGGCCAATCAAACCTTTATGGGAGGACATGCGACCATCGGTGAAGACCGGGCGCTGACCAATCTGGTTTTGGGTTGTGGATTCAGGGTGGTTTATCAGCGAGATGCCGTGGTTTTGACGAAAATGCCGGTTTCTTTCGGGGGATTGCGGCGAATGTTGCTGCGTTGGGCGCGCAGTAACGTGCGAGAAAATTTAGTGATACTCTCTTTTCTCTTGAAGCGGTTTCGAACAGAACATGGTGGCAGCGGGTGGATTCGTTTGTTTACGGCAACACAGCTATTGCGTATGACGATCGGCGAAGCATTTAAGCTGGCGTTAGTGGTCCAGTTGGTCTTATTCCCGATGGTCACGTTGACGGCTTCATTGATTGGGTGTGCGGTTGCTTCCGTCTTGCCAGCCGTTGTTCATCAGTTGCGCTATGGCGGTTGGTTCGGTTGGAAGTGGGCTGTTCCGTATTCGTTTTTCTGGTTTTTCGGTCTTTCATGGATTTCAATATGGGGGCTTTTTACAGCCGCACGTTCGGGTTGGTTAACCCGCGGTTTGCCTGAAGCCGGGAAAGCACCTGGCTTGACGACCCTTTTTCCCCCGGCCAGCACCCGTTAGTGTTTAACAATTATACTTGTCGAAATTAGCAAAAAAATATTTCGACATTCCCGCTTTGATCATTTCGGCCGAAAGCAGGGGCGCGGCATGTCCGTGCCCCTGCCGGGTTGCCAGCCGTTCGCTTCGGGTTTAAGGGTATCCGGAAACGGTTTTTCCGCCGGCGGAGAGTGCCGTATACTCATATCTTCTTGTTATGGTTATAAATAATATATAACTCTACCATAATTTGGTTTTATCGTACTTCATTTTTTGATATGCTGATAAAATCGATAGGTATCAGTTGATGCCGGTGTCAGGTGTAACAAAATAGGGTGCCGTTCATACCTAAAAGGAGGGACGCATGATTGAAGTTACATTTACATACAATTTTATTCCGAATATCGATTTGAAGGCATACGCTAATCTTGCCAAAAGAGCGACCGCTCTGATGCTTTCTGCAAAAGGATTTATTGAGTTTCGAGCGCACCGAAACATGATTGGCTCTCCCCATGTACGAAGAACTTCTGTCTGGGAGAGTTTGGCTGATTGGGCTGCCTTTGACCAGGCGGCCGGGGTGCAAGAATTGACAGAGGAATTCAGAGCATTCGTAAAGGATTTGGATGTTCAGATCTGGGGACCGTCTCCATTGACACCTGAACCGATCCGGCCGCAAAAAAAATAAAAGCGTTTAAAATTTAGCGCATTTTGCTTGCTTGGGCGGACCGATGTGCTTGCCCTTACGGCGGGGAAGACCCTGTGTTGTGCCCTTACATGGCTCTCTTAAATTTCCGCATGAAATGGCGATCGATGTAATCTTTGATGATAAACGCGATGCGACCGTTAAAACAAATGGGCCGCTTATAGAATATGCCGGTGCCATCGCCCAGGTTGAATATCAGTAGATAGCCCCGCTGCGGAATAAATGGTAGAAATTCCGAGCCATCAAGGGCTGCGGTGAGATTGTGAAAAAGAACCGGATTCTGCCGAACTGCATAAACGCCCACCTTATCCAGCGGCGCCTCTTGAAACCAGATGCAATCGCCGCCGCCGAAAATATTGTCATATTGAATACTTTGCAGAAAGCGATTGACCTGCATGCCGCCGTCAGGACCAATGGGTATTCCCGATGCTTTAAAAACCGGGCTGGGGTTCACTCCGACGGCAAGCAAAATAATATCAAAAGCGCGAGTTTTCCCGGAGACCTCAGTGACAAGCCCGGTACGGACTTCTTTCACTCGTTCCCCCATCAAAATGTCAATCCCGCGTTTTTGAAATGATGCGGACACTTTTTTTCTGACCTTATCAGGAGACCGGGGCAGGATTGGGCCGCTGCAGAGGATTTTGATGTCGGCGTGCCGCATCCCCGATGTATTTGTCAATCGGTGAATGTTGCCGGCTATTTCAACCGCTGACGGCCCTCCGCCAATGATACCGATGGAGATTTGTTTTATAGCGCTTTTTTCGAGAATCCGGTTTTTGGCCGCTAAAAGGCTTTCTATCGGCTTGACAGGATAAATGTCGGTTGAATCGCCCCGGATAAAGTGAAGCGGTACATGGCTGCCCAAATTGCATGAGAGAACATCGTATGGCACTGTCTCACCGGATGCAAGATGTACTGTGCCGGCATCTGCATCGATGGTGACGATGTTGCCCTGTAAGAAACGCCCGCCTTTTTTTTCAACCATTTGTCGGGTTTCAAACCTAATTTCTTCGGGGCTATAGGTGTTTCCCAACATACCGGGCCCCATGCCGGAGTAATAATGATAGCCTGAAGTCCCGATGAGGCTTACCTTGTGGCCCTTTTCAATAAACCGGTCTATGTTTGCAAGGGTAGCCATATGGGCATGCCCGCCACCCGCAAGTACCAGGTGCTTTGTCATGTCAACTCTCAATCCCGGTAGTGCCGTACACTATATATCCTTTAAACACAGGTTGGACGGCGCGGATCGGATGATTTCATTAAAGTTTGCAAGTGCCTGTGCCAATAACTTCGATTCGGGATCCGGTAATGGCTCGGTCGGGTGTGTATCCCCTTGTTGATCCATCGCCTCGATTACCTGGAGGATGGTGATACCGCTGATATCCAGCCCCGGTTGATATCCAGGTTCTTCCATGCCGTTAACTTTCACGGCAGAAATAAGACCCGAATTGCATAGCAGCGAGATAATTTTTTCTGTTATGGTTGGGGAAAATCCCAATAGAGATGAAATGTTGCCGATTTGCAACGGCGCTTCCCCGTTTTGAAAGCGTTTGATAATCAAATGGACAATTCTAAGCGCGATCAACCGCTGGTGGGTTGCGCTCCACTGCACATCCGGTGGTAATAGCTTGTTCGCATGGGCGGTTTGAAGGGCAAATGAGAACTCGGCGCCGAACAGGACAATCAGCCAGCTGATTTGCATCCATACAAAAAACAGGGGCAGTGCGGCGAAACTGCCGTAGATGGCGTTGTATTGCGCCACGCCGAACTGGAAATGAAGATAAAGGTATTGAACCATCTGAAAAATGGTTCCCGACAGCATCCCGGCGGGCAAAGCAGAGAGAAAACGGACACGGGTGTTGGGCATGAACATATACAAAAAGGTGAACAGTGCCCAAATGATAAGATAAGGGAAATAATCAACAGATAAAAAAATCACAGGCGCCAGCATTCCCAATAAGGAAATCCGGTCCGTGATACTTCGGATTTCCGTGGTGATAAAAATAGCAAAACTGCTGGACACAATAAAGAGCAGGGGGCAGAATATCATCATGGAAATATAATCACTGAATTTTCGGCCGATGGATCGCGTTGTTTTGACTTGCCAAATGTTGTTGAACGATTTCTCAATTTGTCCCAAGACCTTAATAATAGTCCAAAACAGAATCACCACGCCCACACCGGCGATTAGTCCACCCTTTGTCGATTCAAGAAAAGAATCGGCACTGATGATCACCTGATGCAATACCGCTTCATGTCCCGGAAATTTTCCGAGCATGGCTTTTTCCAGCAGTTTTCGAAACCCGAAACCTTTGGCGACCGCAAATGCCATGGCAACAAGTGGGACAAACGAAAGCAGGGAATAAAAGGTCAGCGCGGATGCTCTCAGGTGGCATTCATTCCGTTGAAAACCCCAGACGGCATACGTCAGAACACGTAAAAAACGAATCGCGGCAGCGCGGATTCTCTTGGAATTATCCATCTGAATTTGCCAGATATCTTCCCTGAAAAAGCGGGCCGGCGCGTTTACCCATTTGTTCATCATCGGCATGACGACTCCTTTGAGAAGGGGGGGGTAAGGCATAGCGATTTAATCGAGCCATGTGATCCGGACCGGGACAACTTTCTCATGTTAAAAAGAATGCGCTGTATATTCAAGTTCTTTTTTTGAATGGAGCTTCTTAGTGAACGGTCTGAAATTTGACTTTTTGATTTTGTATTACTATTTAACCGGAAGACAAGCACCTGCCGGCTGAATGGGATTGCTGAAAATATGAAATTGAAAGGAAGGCCTTCGTATGAAAGAGATCCCTGTTATATTTGAGACGATCAGGGCTGTGAATGGTAAATGTATCGGGGTGATGACCCTGAATGTTGAAAAAAAACTGAATTCTCTGACCCTTGAAATGGTCTTGACGCTTCGCCGTCAACTGGCCCAATGGATAGCGGATAAGGCCATCGCCTGCATTCTGGTCAAGGGGACAGGTGACAGGGCGTTTTGCGCCGGAGGTGATGTGCAGGCGTTGTATCGCTCCGCCATGGAAACGCCCGGTGGGCCATGCGCGTATGCGGAAGCTTTTTTCGAGCATGAATACCGAATGGATTACCTGTTTCATGTATGTCCCAAACCGGTCATCGCGTGGGGGCACGGCATTGTCATGGGCGGAGGTCTTGGTATTCTGGCCGGATGCTCGCACCGGGTGGTGACGGAAAAAGCAAGATTGGCGATGCCGGAAGTGACGATTGCCTTGTACCCGGATGTCGGCGCCGGCTGGTTTTTTAACAAAATGCCGGGAAATGTGGGCATGTTCCTGGCCATGACCGGTGCGTCTTTCAATGCAGCGGATGCATTGTCCGCCGGTATTGCGGATTATTTCATAACTCACGACCAATTGGATGCTGTTATGAAAGCGCTTAGGCTTCAGAGCTGGTCTGAGACGACATTAATGAATCATGAAATCCTTGGGGGCCTTCTGAACAAAGTTTCACAGCGTGCGCATGTCGCGTTACCGAAGGGAAATATTGAAGCGCATCAAGACGAGCTGAATGCGCTTTGCAGCGATGCGGATGTTGTCGCCGTTTTTAAGGCCATTACCGCGATTGAAACAGAAGATAACTGGTTGGCCGTGGCAAGGGATAACCTGATCCATGGCTCGCCACTGAGCTCACGGATCATCCATGGTCATATGCAGCGAACGCGGCTTTTTTCGCTAAAAGAAGTTTTTCAGTCGGAATTGGTGCTTTCCACCAATCTGGTGCGCTATTCCGAATTTTCAGAAGGGGTTCGTGCGCTGCTGATCCAAAAGGACAAAAATCCGAATTGGAAATTTGCCACGATTCAAGAGGTGCCCGAGCAGCTGTTGGATCAGTTGGTTACGCCCCCCTGGCCGAACAATCCCTTGGCAGATTTATAAGGGTAACCCGTCAATGATAGGTTGGCCCGCCATGGTTTTTGTCTTTATCTCCTTGAATCACCTTGAATTTGGCCCGCTTTTGCTTCATTTTCCACTCCAGGTACTTGAAATGAAAAAATTGGGGCGTAAAAAGGGTTCCCGGCCCTTTAAAGTAGATATACCCGAAAAGAATTCCGCCGAGGTGATAGGCACCATATGGGTTGGCCTTTGCCAACAGGGTCAGCAGGGTGACAAGTGCCGTCCCGTAACTGAGATACTTTGCCTTTATCGGCAAAATGAACATTAACAAGATAGTCGCCTCGGGATTTAAAAGGCCGAATACGATGATGAGGGCCAGCAGGCTGGGCATCATTCCCATAAAAGGCAGATTAAAACCCGGTATGGTGCTCATGAGAAGCCCGCATACAGCCCCCCCTGCGCCGGAAAAATAAAACAGTCTTAAAAACCGCTTCGGACCGAAAGCATATTCAATCGGTGCCGCGAAAAAATAAAACACAAGGCAGTTGAGTATAAAGCCGATCGGGGCGTGCGGGTCGTGAATAAATGGATGGGTGAAAATCTGCCATATGTAAAAGTGGTCGGAAAAAAGAGGGAAGAGCATAGTCCATGGCACCCACTGTATATTTATCCAGTGGGTGCACAAAAGTGCTAACGCATAAATAACCCCATAACCAATTAAGAGCCGCTTTCCTATTGGCGTTAATTTCGTACCGAAGCCAAACCATGGCCTCATGCGGTCAGGTTCCATCAGCCAATCTCCTAATCCCGCAAAGCCGGATGCTGGAATGCTGGGATGCTGGGATGCATAAAAGCCATCGTTCACCTTCGGCGAATATACACGCAAAAGCGCGCCTGTTTCTGATAAAGGGGTTAAAGGGCCTATCACCGAACTTAGGGCGTATTATCTTTTGCCGTTTCAAAACATCCCGTTGTCGCCAATATCTATGTTGAATAATAATTCCGATTTTTAAAATACGCAACGGATTACTCCGGTTCATTTAAGACTTGCAATGCCTGTTTTTATCGTATAGAGGAAAAAAGACAGGATGAAACCGTCATAAAACAGGAAGCCAGCCATCCCCCGCATAAAGCGATAAACACCACTTGGTATAACATCCCTTTTGCGTTTCGTATTTGCAATATTTGTACTGGCAGATGAACTGAGGAGCCAAAGAGTGATAAAGACCCCCACGGGCCTTTTTTGCGGCAAGCCACAGCAGAATGAATGAAGGGGACAAAAAAAGCACCATAGAACCAGTAGAATAGAAGAAAGAAAATGGACCAGAATAAAATTAAAGAGCTTGAAGCTAAATTGCACCAACTGTTTGCCCAGGATAGTCAGACCAAAGACAAAACGTCACCAGCCAAAAGCACGGTCAGCGGCGCGAGAGTGATTCGCCGCCGGAAGGGCAAACCGGATTTGCACATCGCCTGAGAAGGTCTCAGAAAACCTTAATTCATGATAGATCGGTTATACTGGTAAAATTCTGAGAGGGGGTGCCCCTTTTGCTCACCAGAGGGGCACCCCTGTTGCTGAAACAGGGCTGGACCAAGGAGCAATTGGCGCGATAGATGCCGGGGTTATGGCTTGATCTTGATGCCTTGGTTTGTCAAAGTGATTTTACCTGCTTTATATAGGGAACCGATCGCCTTTTTGAACTCTTTTTTGCTCATGGCGAAGGTTCGATAAATCTCATCGGGCGGGCTTTTGTCATGACAGGCGATAAACCCTCCGCTTTGCACAAGCAGGGCCATGATATCGACGCTGGCATTCGGAATGGATCGATGCCCCGGCGGCTTCAACGTCAGGTCGATTTTTCCGTCTTCATGAATTCGGCTGATATAGCCTTCTGTTTTTGTGCCGATTAATAGCAGCTCCCGCGTGTTTTCCTTGGTGAGCATACCCGAATACCGATTGTCCACAATCGCCATCATTCCGATTTTCGTATGGCCGTAGATGAGCAGATCGACCTTTTTGCCTTCAATCAAATCTTTGGGGGGTATTTCGCAGTTCCGGGCAATTCTGCCGGTACCGAAGACCCGCCGGGTTTTTTCATCCAAACACAATTTGACAACATAGCTTCTGCCCGCCTTCATGCGGGTAGGCTGCTCGTTGTTGGGAACCAGCAGATCTTTTTCAAGGCCCCAGTCCATGAAAGCCCCGAAGCTTGCGATAGCCGTTACTTTCAGGAAAGCAAAGTCACCGACAACGGCTTTCGGGCAAAGCGTGGTTGCCACGGGTCTGTCCTGAGAATCGTTGTAAACAAAAACGCTCAGGGTGTCCCCTATGGCTGTGTTTTGGGGAACATATTTTGAGGGCAGCAAAACTTCTTCTTCTCCAGCCCTTAGATAGAGGCCGAAGTCAACTGCCCTTCCAACCGTGAGCGCATTATAGCTACCAATGGTTAACATGGATGGTACCTTCTGATATCAAAATGATTTGTAACTACTCAGGAATACAGGATTCTGTCTCCTGGCTACTGAGCAGTTACAATGATTTTTATATTAGCGGCGAAAAGTAAGGCTCGCGAGCGAACAAGTCAAGCCAAGATGAGCAAATCGGCCTTCATTGGGAAATATATCTTAAAAATCAGCAAGAAAATGATATAAATGTAAGGATTGCATGTCGAAACGGGTTCACCCGGATGCTAATTATGGGGGATGACCAAATCATGGAAAACGATTTCAAGAGCAAAACTCAAAAAAAGAACGAGGATCAGCTGCTGCAAAAGCTCGGGGAGCAACTGGTGGATTTACCGCCCGAGCGGACAGATCAAATGGATATGCCGGATGAGCTTCGGGAGGCGCTTGTTCTCGCCCGGAACACGCCATCACACGGTGCACGGCGAAGGCAGGTCAAATATATCGGCACGTTACTGCGTCAAGTCGACACGGCCCCCCTATCGCAAGCCCTGAGTATTATTCAACGCGGGGACTATTTGAAAGCGCAGGCCTTTAAAAAAATTGGGTTGTGGCGGGATGCGCTTAAAACGGGTGATTTGAGCCTGGTGGATGAAATCCTATCCGCCTGCCCTGATGCGGACAGGGGGCAACTCACTCAGCTTGCCAGAAACGCAAAAAACGAGGCTGCGGCCGCTAAGGGTTCAAAAGCGTCACGCGCCTTGTTTCGTTATTTAAGGCAAGTTTCCGGGGAATATAGGTATCCGCCATCGGCGGCGGATTAACACGACAAAATCTGCCCGCCGCGTTGTGCTATGAATTCAATCTGTTGCGTGTGATAAAATCGTATGGGTGATGCGATACAAACTGGTGTATTCGGATAGGACAGTGTAAACCGGCATTACTGGGTGGCCAAAGGCTATGGGTGTTAGGCTAAAGGTAACCAGGGCTATTTCGCATGTAACCCATACCCGCTTCAGCCTTGAGAAAAATCGGATTCCAGCTGCGGCAAACTCACGCGGAACGCGTTCACTGTAACTTATTGTTACAAAGCCTCCCTTTGAGCTGTATACATTTTTCCCTTTTTGTTACAATTCGCTGCGCTGAATTGACGCCGCCCTGTTTTTTTGTGTTTTTCTCTTTGTTTTATAAAATAAATTTGGTACTGTCCGAGTCCTACGGTAAAAGCCCGCTCCATTCGCAGTGAACGTTCCAGCTACCCCTCTTGAAGGTAAATTCATTGGAATTGTGTACACTTATGGACGCCCGTAAAATTATTTTGCTGGTGAATGAGAACCAGTCCTTTCTTGATCTGTTCTTAACGTTACCGGAGACCGATGCCTATGATGTCATAGCGACCACTTCTGGAGAGGCCGCCCTTGCACATTTGAAATCGCAACCGGTGGATTTGCTTATCGCCAACGTGCAGATGCCGGGAATGGGGGGCATTGAGTTATTTGAACGCGCTCGTGACCTGGTACCCGAAGTGCCCGTGATTCTTATTACGGCCCGGGGATTCGCCGACGAGGCCGTGGATGTGGTGAAGCGGGGTGTCTTTCATTATTTTGAAAAGCCCTTGGACCGGGACATACAACTATTTTGGGCGGCCATCAGGGAAGCGCTCGGTGAGCCGAATACGCAACATAGAATGACGTTGATCAAACGCCGGGAGGTGATTCAGTCTGAATCAAAACGTCAGATCATTGGTTGTTCAAAAGCGATTTGGAAGCTGTTGAATCAGATTCAGGAGGTCGCGGATCTCAAGGTCACTGTTCTGATTCAGGGGGAAACCGGAACGGGCAAAGAGCTGGTGGCCAGAGCGATTCATGAGATGGGGTGCCGGCGGGATTATCCGTTTTTCGGTATCAGCTGTACCGAGTTATCGCCGGGCGTGCTGGAAAGCGAATTGTTTGGGCATGAGCGCGGATCGTTTACGGGTGCCGTTGCCCTGAAAAAAGGACTTTTTGAAGTGGTGAACAAGGGGACGCTATTTCTCGATGAAATCAGCGAGGCGCCGGCAGCCCTTCAATCAAAGCTATTGCGGGTGCTTGAGACGCGAATGATCAAGCGCATCGGTGGCGTCAAAAACATTCCCACGGATTTTCGCATTATCGCCGCCACCAACCGGAACCTTCAACTGGAGGTCGATGCGGGCCGGTTCCGGTCGGATTTACTCTATCGGCTGAATGTCTACACGATCAATATTCCGCCCTTGCGGGAGCGAAGGGATGATATTGCGCCTCTTGCGGAGTATTATCTTGCCCGGTTTAGTAAGACCTATTCCAAAGCAGTAAAAGGGTTTACCGAAGGGGCGTTGTTGGGAATGAAATTTTATGATTGGCCCGGAAATGTTCGGGAATTGGTGAATGTGGTGGAACGAGCGGTTATTTCGACCAGGGAAGAACAAATTCCTACGTCCCTGCTGCCCTTTAAAGAAGCTGGACAAATCGAATCCGAAGACTTAAGTCTCAGGGAGATGGAACGGCTGTGCATCATCCGGGCGCTCAAACTTGCGAACGGACATCACGGCCGAGCATCTCAACAGCTTGGTATTGTTAGAAAAACACTGAATGAAAAGATTAGGAGATACGATATAACCGTATCGGATTATTCGTAATGGCTCCGTTGCGGTTATGGTGTTCGGGTCTTGCCGAGGGCTTCGGCCCGCAATTCCCGCTTTAAGACCTTTCCAATGTTGCTCTTGGGCAATGCCTCTCTTATTTCAATGTCAGAGGGATGCTTGTATTTGGCAAGGCGTTCCGTGCAATAGGCCATGAGTTCTGCTTTCGTGGCCTGCGCATCGTCTTTTAAGACCACATATACCTTGATCGCTTCTCCCCGTTTCGGGTGAGGGATGCCCACAGCCGCAGCCTCCTTGATTTTGGGATGATCAAAGAGCACTTCTTCGATGTCCCGCGGATAGACATTATATCCGCTCGAAATGATCATGTCCTTTTTGCGATCGACAATGAAAAAATATCCCTCTTCGTCCATGAGGGCGATATCCCCGGTGTGCAGCCAACCGTCCTTCAAGGCGGCCGCCGTTTCCTCGGGTTTGTTCAGATAGCCTTTCATTACCTGAGGGCCTTTTATCAGCAGTTCGCCGGGGGTTCCGGGCGGAACCTCGGTTTCCCCTTCTTGCAGGTCGATGATGCGGCACTGAGTGTCGGAGATCGGTAGTCCGATGCTGCCGATTTTTCGCCGATTGTTTCCAAAGGGGTTGATATGGCTGACAGGCGAGGATTCGGTGAGCCCATAACCTTCCACGATGATGGCGCCGGTCTCTTTTTCAAAGGCCCGAATGACCTCCTGCGGCAGCGGCGCGCTTCCTGAAAAGCACCCTTTGATGGATCGCATATTGGTGTTATGAACATCGGGATGGTTTAAAATGCCGATAAACATGGTTGGCACCATGGGCACGAAAGTGGGGCGATATGTTTGAATGGTTTCGATAAGCGTATCGGGATTCGGTTTGGGGACCAGGACGTTGGCCCATGCCATGTAAATAGCGAAATTCATGGAAGTGGATAGCCCGAACACATGGAAAAAAGGCAAGGCACCGAGCATGACTTCTTTTGCCTTTTCCAAACCCGGAAACCATGCCGAAATTTGCTGAACCTGCATACTCAGATTTCCGTGGGTGAGGATTGCGCCCTTTGTTCTGCCGGTGGTGCCGCCGGTGTATTGATAAAGGGCGGGGTCTTCGAATTCGAGCGAAAGCGGCGCGGGGTCGGGCAGTGAATGGCGCGACACTTGCTTCCAGGAATAAACATGGTCTGCTTTCGGTACGGTCGCGGCCAAATTTTTCCGCTTGGCCACAAGGGGGAAAAGCAGTTTTTTAAGAAAGGGAAGATAATCCCCCAAACAGGTATAAATGATGTGACGAATGGCTGTGTTCGGCCGCAGATCGATCATGCGCCTAGCCAGCAAATCGAGGGTGATGAGCGTTTCAGCGCCGGAATCACTGAATTGGTAAGTCAGCTCCCGGTCCGTGTAGAGCGGATTGTTCATGACGGCAATGGCGCCGATGCGCATCGTCGCATAAAAGGCAATGACGCAAGGAATCGTGTTGGGCAACAAAAGCGCCACTCGGTCGCCCTTTTTAATGCCCAGGTGAGCCAGAAATGCGGCCGTTTTCCGAACCGCCGCATCCAACGCCCGATAGGTCACTTCATAGCCCTGAAACAAAAGGGCGGGCGCTTCCGGAAACTCCTCAACGCGACGGGCAAGGATTTCCGGAAGGCAAATCGTTTCGTAATCCTTTTCCTGCGGAACGCCGGATTCATAATGGCGAAGCCAGGGCATGTGTTCATAGGATATTTGTTTCGGCACGGGAACCTCTCTGGTTGCGGTCACAGGTGAAGCCGGGCAAGCTGCCAACCTTCCACCGGCGGATCAGCAGGGATGTGTTTATATAATTGTTTTGAAATGTTGAACAAAAATTGTCAAGTGGAACCGTTATTTCCTGAAGTCGAAGAAAGGCGCTTTCATCTGGAAACATGCCCGTTGCCGATGATTCAACCAAATGATTTTCTTGACAGTCCCAAAAAGGGTTTGTAATATTCATTTTCTTTGTTTCGGGGTTGCAGTTTGCCGAACGTAAGACATCCAATTCCCTGACCTTGTTACAAAATATGCGCAGCATGCCAAGGGCGTTTGGTCCGGAGTGCTGATGGCCGTTTGCGGGTCTGTTTGAAATTACCCTTATAGCCGTATGAAAGGAGTTAAATAGAGAAAAGATGGAACCTGCTTTGATTTCACCGGCGAAGGCGTCGATTTTGTTGATTCCTTCCGCTTTGTTTTCCATACTGATTCCGGTCGCCGGAGTCGCGTTGTTAACCTATATTCTGGCGAAACGGATGCCGCCGTTATTCCGGGCCGCCCCGGATTTCAGGTTTGACAACATTCTGCAACGATTGTGGAATATGTATGAATATCCGCACCATCGCATGCCCCGCTATAAGCTTGCCGGTGCGATTCATATTACCACATTGATTTCTTTGATTGTCGTGGCCCTTCAGTTTGCCACCTCGATTTTATCTGGAATTTCGGAAGGCTTTACTTTTCCTGGGTTGGGCGGAAGCCTTGGTGCGGCATACGGCGTGCTTAAGGACATCGGGGAAACCGTGCTGTTCGGTGTTTGCGTGGTGGCCGCCGTTCGACGGGGGGTTTTCAAGCCCGCCCGATATGATGTGCCGGAGCGCTATGGGAAAGATCGTACGGCCGAGGCCGTGGGGTACTCGGTGTTGCTGGCCGGGATTGTTTTGATGGAGATGGTATACCAGGGCAGCCTTACCGCGGCCGGCTGGCAGAAAGAGGTTGCGGCCAATTTCCTGACCCCGGCGACGGCGCCGTGGATTATCGCCGTCATGTTGAACGGCACATCGTTATCTTTTCTTCAGGGCGTTCATATTTTTTCCTATTACGCGTTTTCCCTGCTCCTGTTCGGGTTCATCTGTCTGCTGCCCTTCGGTCGGTTGTTTCACCTGATTACGGCCGCGCCCAATGTGTTTTTCAAGAAGCTGACCAAAGGAACAATAAAGCCCGTGAAGTGGGGGGTTGCAGACGATCAGGTCGAGAATCTGGAATCTTTCGGGGTCAAAAAGTTTGAGGATTTCACCTGGAAGCACATGCTCGATTTTTATGCCTGCGCGGACTGTGGCCGTTGCTCGGATCATTGCCCGGCCAACGCCGTGGGCCGGCCGCTTTCGCCGCGGTTTATTTCGATCAAGGGCCGGGAATACATGTTCAAAAATTATCCGTTGAAGGGGGATTTTGAACGAAGTGACACGCCGCTGATCGGCAATGTGTACGAGGAAGATGAGATCTGGTCCTGCACGACCTGTGGTGCGTGTGAGGAAGAGTGCCCCGTCACAATTGAGTATATTGATAAGATTGTGGATTTACGCCGCGGTATGGTGGATGCAGGCATGGTGCCTCAGTCGCTTCAAAAACCGCTCAGTGCGCTTGAAAAGCGCGGCAACCCGTATGGCAAGATGGAAAAGAAACGGGCCGAGTGGACCAAGGAAATCGAAGCGGATGTGCCTGTGAAAGTGGCCGGCGAGGAAGAGGGCATCGAGACCCTTTTCTTTGTAGACAGCGTGACCTCCTATGATGATCAGATCTGCGATATTGCACGCGCCACGGCCCGGGTGCTGCATACGGCGGGTGCCAATTTCGGTATATTGGGAGCCCAGGAAAAGGATTCCGGCAACGAAGTGCGCCGTTTCGGGGAAGAGATGCTGTTCATGAACCTTCGGGAGCAAAACACCGAAGCGATAATGGAAGTCGGCGCCAAGGAAATCGTGACCGCTGATCCGCATGCCTTAAATGCGCTGAAAAAAGATTATAAAGATCTGCCGCCTGTACTGCACATCAGCGAGTTTATCGCTCGTGCCCTCAAGGAAGGCAAACTGAAACTCAAGAGCGAATCGACGGGCAAAGTTTACACCTATCATGACCCGTGCTACCTGGGACGGCATAATCTCATCTATGACATTCCCAGGGACGTGCTGGATGCCATTCCGGGTCTTAAACGCGTGGAAATGGAAAAATACCGGGACCGTTCCTTTTGCTGCGGCGGCGGCGGGTTGATGCTGTTTTATGAGCCGATTGAAGAAACTCGTATGGGTAGCTTGCGGGTAGCCATGGCCAAAGCAGCAGGGGCGGACGTCATTGTGACGGCATGCCCGTTTTGCATGATCAATATTGCCGATGCCATCAAAACCAGCGGCCTGGAAGGCAAGATGGAAGTGATCGACCTGGTGCAATTGGTGAACAACCACCTATAGCCGGATATGTAACGAATTGACTGTGGGCGCCTCACCCCGGCCGGGTTGTTCCGGAACGCCATGAAGGACTTGGCATGAGGGAAAACGCCTCATATTGTCTTGAACACTTAAGAATGTGGGAGGAACATTTATGGAAATCTTAGTATGCGTCAAGCGAGTACCGGATACCTCGGAAAATGAAATAGCGGTGAACGCGAGCGGATCCGATATTCAGCGCGATGACCTGGTTTATTCGGTCAACGAGTGGGACAACTACGCAGTGGAAGAAGCCATTCAGATTCGCGACAATGTCGGCGGTTCTGTCACCGTCGTGACCGTGGGGGATGATGAGGCCGACGAGGTATTGCGTCGAGAAATGGCCATGGGTGCAGATAACGGTATTCACTGTAACGACAATGCCTTTGAAGGTTCCGATGGAAAAGGTGTCGCCACGATTCTCAAAGGGGTGGTGGAAAAAGGTAAATATGATCTTATTCTGACCGGTGCTCAGGCGGATGACGGCGCGGGCCAGGTGGGCG
The DNA here is from genome assembly GCA_034003325.1 of Desulfobacterales bacterium. Classification (NCBI taxonomy): domain Bacteria; kingdom Pseudomonadati; phylum Thermodesulfobacteriota; class Desulfobacteria; order Desulfobacterales; species Desulfobacterales bacterium. Next base: position 96,612 of record JAVEYW010000016.1, on the reverse strand, counting down.
GCATGCTGGCCGCGATGTTGAATGTACCGTATGCCTCTCTGGTCAGCTCGGTGGAAGTGCTGAATGATAAGAAACTCAAGGTGGGACGGGAAGTTGCCGGCGGAAACCAGGAGATGAATGAGATTGATCTGCCTTGCGTGCTCTCGATTCAGACCGGTATCAATGAACCGCGCTATGTGGGGATTCGCGGAATTCGCAAAGTGGCTTCCGTGGACATTCCGGTAAAGGGAGCGGCGGATCTGGGCCTTTCCGCCGGTGCCGTTGGCGCGGCCGGTGCCAAAGTCAAACGGATCGATTATTTTGTCCCCCAGATGGGAGATGGCGCTGAAATTCTTGAAGGAAGCATGGAAGAGATCGCCACGAAACTGGTTGAACTCTTAAAAGCCAAAGGAGGGATCAAGTAATGGCGAAACAATTTTTTGCTTATATTACCTATAATAACGGCAAAGTGGATGACTCGGCGTTGGAATTGCTGGCGGCGGCCAAAAAAATGGATGCCGGTGCGGCGGTAACGGCGGTGCTGACCGGTAATGGCGGAGATCTGGATGCAGTGTGCAAGGAAGCAGCCGGAGCATTTGCCGAGGTATGGAAAATTGATAATGCGGCGCTGGCCGATCGCAATGGCGCAGTGGTTCAAAAAGCGCTTGCCAACCTGCTGCCTGCGGGTTCCATCGTGCTGATTCCCCATGAGCACCTGGGGATGGATGTGGCGCCGGGCCTATCCGTCAACATGAATGCCACCTACGTTGCCGATGTGGTCGGCGTGGACAGCCTGGATGGCGACACGCTTAAACTGGTTCGCCAGGAATACAGCGGCCAGGTAAGCACCCATGTGGCCTGCGATGTGTCGGCCGGCGCGGTCATTACCATTCGGCCCGGCAGCTTTGTGGCGGCGGAAGCCGCGGGCGGTGGTCAGGTGGTTGATAAATCGGGGGCTGCAGGGGATTTGACTGTTGGCCGCAAATTTATCGAAATGGTTGAAGCCGAAAAGGGAGATGTTGATATTACGGCGTCCGAGATTCTCGTGGCGGTCGGCCGCGGGGTTGAAGATGAGGAGAACCTTGAAATCGTTAATGAGCTGGCCAAGGCTATGGGCGGCGATGTCTGCTGTTCGCGACCCATCGTGGACGCCAAGTGGCTTGATAAGTCCCGGCAGGTGGGAACCAGCGGTCTGACGGTCAAGCCCAAGGTTTACCTGGCCCTCGGCATCAGCGGCTCTTTTCAGCATGTGGGCGGTATCAAGGGTAATCCCTACATCGTCGCCGTCAATAAAAACGCCAAGGCCCCGATCTTCCAGATCGCCGATGTGGGTGTGGTTCAAAATTTACTGGAATTTGTTCCCGAATTGACGGAAAAAGTCAAAGAACTTAAATAAGCGCTTGATTCATTAAGTTATTAAATAAAAAAAGGCCTGCTTTGATCCTTTTGGAACGGGGTGGGCCTTTTTGTTTTTCATGTTGACTGATGCGATGGGTTTCTCCGTCAGCGAGCGGTTCTTCGATATTTTTTCCTGCCGTGACCGGGTGTGGGTTCCTGCTTCGAACCCTATGTAATTTGGTCGGATTGTTTCAGTTCAGGGGGCGTGATCCTTTTTTTAGCATTGATTGTGCCGGCCAACTGGTTTAAAAAAAGCGACAGTTCACACCGAATGGTGTTTCCCTGTTTGCCCGATTCAAGACCGAACCGGGAAATAGTCCTATCAAACACGATTCCTGAAAGATGGAACATGTCATACCAGCTTATACTCCGCAGATTTTCAAAGAAAGCCAATCTTTCGAAGATACGGGCTATTTTCAGCCGGGGGATTTACCTGCCCGAACAGAAGATAAAGCAGTTGATGCTCGACCAGCCCCGGATTATTTGCAACATCACCAACGAAAAAGAGGGGGAAATTCTTCAGTCAAGCCTGGACGAACTGGGGTGTATCACTGAGATAGAGCCGATCGTGGTGGACGAGGAATGCCATGTCAGTATGCCGCAAAAGAATTTTGCTATCTTAAGAAAAGAGATGAGCAAAGCCTTGCGAAGCAGAACCTGTCTCGGCCTTTTCTGGATGCATCCGATACCCGAAAATCCGGAGGAATCGCTGCCATCGATGTTGGGTGATTTTTTGTATTTATTCAGTGCGTATTTTCGTGAAAGCGATACCGTGATCGGTATGGACGAAAACCAGCTATTACTGATAGGGTTTACCACGGATCGAAAAGGCGCTGCATTCGTTCAGAACAAGATTCACCAGGCATTTCGGGAATTGCTGACCGTACCCTATACGGTCAAAATCGGATGCGCCATTTTCCCGGATGAGGGCCGAACCCTTCCCCAATTATTTTTGCAGGCGCAACCAAAGCGGTGTGTCAGCGATGCGGTCGGGCGAATTGACATTCGTTCGGCACCAAAAGGCCAGCTGCCCGTCGGCGTCATCGGTGCCAGTGACCAGGGAAGAATTGATACGATTCAGATGTATTTCACACGCGCCAGAGGTCGTTTTATCAAGCGGCTTCTCGGGTTGGACGCCAAGGCGTTGTGGCACGGCCTTAGCAAATTGACCAGAAAGCAGCAGGTAGATTTTTTATACCGCCTTCCGTTTGACTACAAGCTGGCTCCGGCAATCGAGAAGATCATTAATTCAAATCCGAAGGTTGCACCCGACACGCGGTTGGAAAAACACTTGGCGGAAGTGATTGTTTCCATGGGCCTGGAAGAAAACCTGGCTGACCGGAAAAGAAACGCCAATAGTATTGTCTTAAAACTGAAGGCGGTTGAGTCGCTGCCGGTTTTGCCCGGCATCGCGGTCAAGCTGTTTAACATTCTTTCGGATCCGGAAGCGATGGTGGGCGCACTGGCAAAGGTGATCGAAACGGATACCGCTCTGACGCTGCGGTTGTTGAAAATTGTCAATTCGGCCTTTTACGGATTTGCAAGAAAGATTGATACGGTCAAGGAAGCGGTGATTATCCTCGGAACCGACGAGATAAAGAATCTCGCCTTTGGCATATCGGCTGCCAAAACATTTCAGAACATCCATTTTAAAGGCATGACAACTCCCCATGCCCTGTGGCGCCATGCGATCGGTACCGCCATTATCGCCGAGACCCTGGGGCGAAGGATACCGGAATGCAAAAACATGGGCGCGTTTACTGCCGGATTGCTGCACGACACGGGAAAAATTTTTTTAATGGAACAGTTTCCAAAATTATACAATGACGTCTATGCTACGGCGATAAAACATAAGATTCCCGTTGTTGAAGCGGAAGAAGAAAAATATGAACTCAATCACGCGATGATCGGCAAAATCATTGCGACCCGCTGGAATTTACCGGAGAGCCTATCTCAGGCCATTTTATGTCATCACCAACCCATGGCGTCTTCCGAGGCCATGTTTCCGGCGGCTGTCGTAGGGCTTTCAGACTATCTTTACCACCAGGTGACGGCGTTATCGGCGCCTGCCGAAGAAATGGTGCCGCCCCCCTGTCTAACCTTCGGTCAATTTACGGTGTTGAAAAGACTTTTCCGAGATATGAGCATAGCGTCTCTTGACGCTATCACCCGGGAAATGAAGACGCTTTTGGAGGACAACAATGATCTTTTCACGATTTCATAGCGGAGCACGTTAACATGGCTTCCAAAAAGCAAACGGATACAGCGTTGCTCGCCCGGTTAACCCGGGAGCGGGATGTATATAAATTTCAGGTCGCGAAAATGCAGGCCGGGTATGAGGAAAAGATAAAAGAGTTGTCCATCATCAAGGAACTCGGTGAAATGCTGAGATTTATCAATGATCTGGATACCAAGGCCTTTTGGGAAAATCAATTGTCCGTCCTGGTGCGGCATTTGTCTTTTGAAAATGCGACGTTGATGCTCTTGAATCAGGGGAGTCAACTGCTTGAGGAAGTGGCTTTTTCCGGAAAACCGGAGCGATCGGAGAGCCTTCGAAAACAGGAGACGGAGGCGACTCAACAGGCTTTTTTAACCAAGCAGCCCGTGGTGGTTTCAGGTATTCCGGCTTCCGCGGGCAGGGTTGCTTTTGATACTGTTGAGGCCGCTTTGGCTTGCCTGCCGATATTGCATAATAAGGGGTGTATCGGCGTTCTTAAGTTGCATCGAAAGGAAGCCAGCGGTTTTGAGCCGAACTTGCTTCGCTTTTTAAATCTTGTCGCGGATGGCTTTGCCACCGGCATTATTCTGGCGCGAATTTATCGCCAACTGGTCAATGAAGAAACGCAGCGGATAACGCTCAGCCGGTTTTTCCCGGCTCAGGTGAAGGAAAAAATTCTGAACACGAAGGAAAACCTTCGGCTTGGTGGAGAGCGAAAGTATGTGACCATCCTTTTTGCGGATTTACAGGGTTTTACCTCCATGTCTGAAAAAATAGACCACGAGCAGGTTGTGAATATCCTTAATGCCTATTTTTCCAGAATGACCCCGATTATTTTCAGCCATAACGGAACATTGGATAAATTAATGGGGGACGGCATGCTTGCGGTTTTCGGCGCGCCGTTGAGCCATGAGGATGATCCTTACCGCGCCGTACAAACCGCGATTGAAATGGTTAAGGCCTTGCAGGGGCTTAACAAGGCGCATCGGCACAAGGGGTGGCCCGAGTTAAAGCTGACCGTCGGTATCAATGCCGGGGAGGTGGTGGCCGGATACATCGGCTCGGAAGAGCATATGAACTATACGGTTATCGGCGATACGGTCAACGTGGCGCAACGGATTCAATCAATTGCCGAATCGAACCAGATTCTGATGAGTGGTTCGGTTCGGAATTTAATCGGGGACGGGCGGTGCGAGATAGCGGATTTAAAAGGTCTTAACCAGCTTGCGAGCCGAAAGCTTAAAGGCAAGGAAAATGAAATCGATATTTACGAGGTCCAGATAGACGCAGTTGACTAATCCGGTTTCATGCACAACCCCATCAGATGTCCATATCGTATTCCTTCAGTTTCCGGTAAAGGGTTTTGCGCCCGATCCCCAACGCCTCAGCCGCTCGGGAACGGCTGCCGTGGCAATAGGCAAGAACCTTGGCGATATGCGCCTTTTCCAGCGTTTTTAATTGAAGAAAAGGATAATTCGTTGACGTGCTCGGGGTGTTGTCCACCATTTCCTTCGGCAGGTATTTATCAGTAATCAAATCCCCGTCCGAAAGAATCATGGCCCGTTCCATGACGTTTTGAAGTTCTCGAACATTTCCGGGCCAGTCGTAGCTCAGCAAACACTGCATGGCACGGTCGGAAATTTTAAAATGAGTACCCGTGGTCGAGAGTCTGCCGAGAAAATATTCTACGATGGCCGGAATATCCTCCTGCCGTTCCCTTAACGGCGGCAGGTGAATGGTAAACACATTCAGGCGGTAATACAGCGCCTGACTGAAGCGACCGGATTCAACGGCTTGCTTCAAATTCTGGTTGGTGGCAAAGATAAAGCGAATATCCACTTTTTTTTCGTCTTTATCTCCAACACGCCGAAATGTTTGGGTTTCAAGTGCCCGAAGCAATGCACTTTGAACCTCCATAGAAAGCTCCCCGATTTCATCCAGAAAGAGACTGCCCTTATGTGCGATGGAGAGCAGTCCTTCATGGGCGGCGTCGGCACCGGTAAAAGCCCCTTTTCGGTGTCCGAAAAGCTCGCTTCTCATCAGCTCCCTTTGCAAGGTGCCGCAATTTTTGGTGATCAGCGGTTGTTCCCGACGCAGACTCAGTGAATGGATGCGCTGGGCCACCACGTTTTTTCCGGTACCGCTTTCACCGGTGATCAAAACCGGCACATGGGTGGGCGCCACTTTGTCGATCAGATGCCGAACGGTCGCCATGCCCTCCGAGTGTCCGATGAGTTTCCGGTGGGGTTGGGCGGATTGGAATTGTCGTAATTGTCTGTTTTCCCGGTACAGGCAGACACGCTGGTACGCCTTTTCAATGACCAACTCCAGCCGGTCCAGGCTGAAGGGTTTGGTGATGAAATCATAAGCCCCCATTTTCATGGCCTGCACCGCGCTGTCGATATCGCCATAGCCCGTAATGATGATGATCTGGATTTCCGCGCGCATTTCCTGAAACTGAGCCATAAGATCAAGCCCGTTTCCATCCGGCAGGCTCATATCCAGTATGACCACGTCAAAGGCTTCTTTTTTGAATGCATGAAGCGCGTCTTGTGCCGTACCGGCGGTTATGATTCGGCGATGGCCGGCAGCCAGTTCCTTTTCGGCAAGCCTTCGAATGGACTGCTCATCGTCCACCATGAGAACTTGTATCGGGTCTGTCTGCGAGTGCATCATGTCAAGGCGCTCCCTGAGGAATGGGAAGCCGGACCGTGAACACGGCGCCCTTGCCCAATTTGCTTTTCACGCGAATCTCCCCGCCGTGTTGTTGAATGATGTTATAACAAGTGGAAAGACCGATGCCGATGCCCTTGCCGACAGGCTTGGTTGTAAAAAACGGTTCAAATAATTTCGGTTTATCTTCATCGGAAATGCCGCATCCGGTGTCTTCAAGTGACAGGAACACCCTATTTTCTTTGTCAAATCCGCTACGGATGAGGATTTGGCCTTTTTCCCGCGTGGCATCCATGGCATTGAGCATCAGATTCAATATCACCTGTTCAAGTTCCGCAGCGACTCCCTTTACTTCCGGAAGGGCCTCGTTCAATGCCAGCACCACATAATCCCGGGAAAATTTCTTTAATTGGCGGTTTAACAACCGCAACACCACCTTCACCAGATCGTTAATATCGACGGGTGAAAATTCGGTGTTTTTCCGGGGACTGAAGGTTAATAAGCCCTGCACGATGTCCCGGCAACGATTGCATTCGGTCAGAATGACGTTGATATTTTCCTGAAAATCTTCGCGAATATCCTTGCCTTGCGCCGTGCAAAATTCAAGTTTTGCGATGCGTCGTTTAAGCCCTTCGGCGAATCCGCTGATGGCCGCCAGGGGATTGTTGATTTCGTGGGCGACACCGGCTGCCAGAAGCCCGATGGTCGCCATCTTTTCAGCATGATAAAATTTTGCCTGAAACGCTTTTTCGAGGGTGACATCGCGTTTGACGATAATGATATCTGTTGGTATCTGGTTCGCGTCTCTGAGCGGGGAGGCCGTGATTTCAAACTGTCGGTTTTGCTCACCCACGCGGATGATGGCGGTTTGACGGATAATACGGTTCTCTTGCCTTGCCAGGACCAGCGGGCACTCCTTGCAGGGGGATGAGCCGTTGCGGAATATCTGGTAGCAGGTCTTGTCGGCCGGATGGGAATGGGGAAAAATACCATGGTAGCTGTGGTTGACCGCCCGGACTGTAAAATCAAGGGAGACTAACGCAATAACATCCCCGATGCCGTCCAGAATGGCCTGGACTTGCTGCCGTTCGCGGTTCAGGGCCAGGTTTGAGGCTCGGAGCTGACTTATTTTCTCTTGCACTTCCTTGAAAAAGCCGAGCTTGGTATGGCCGATGCCGATCAAATCTTCGATATTGGGTAAGTCTTTCATTACCAGGAAGCCTTACAGAGGCCCAGCAGATCCTCCCACGAAGCGGGCCGGGGGTTTGTCAGCAGACAGGTGTCATGGGTTGCCATTTGGCAAACCGGTTCCAGTGCCGACGGGTCCGAAACAATTTCCCGCAATCGGGTCGAAACATTCAGGGATTTGCAATAGGTCTCGAGCCGTTCAATGCCGGAAAGCGCGGTTTGCGCGTCACTGCGCAACCGTTTTCCCAGAATGATTTCGCCGATGTCCGCCAGTTTTTGCTCGCAGGCGGGCAAATTATAGCGCATGACATGCGGCAGCAATACCGGGTGGATCAATCCGTGGACGATATCGAGTTTTCCCCCCAGGGAATGGGCCAGGGCATGAAGCATTCCCAGGCTGGCGTTGCTAAACGCCATGGCTGCGAAGGTCGCGGCATGGCTGAGTTTTTCCAATGCCTCCGGGGAGCGGGTTTCCAGCGCTACCGGAAGCCAGGCCAATATCAGGTCGATAGCCTTTAAAGAATGAATTTCGGTCAGGCTGTTGGCAATGAGTGACACATAGCTTTCTACGGCATGCGCCAGTGCATCGATGGCCGAAGCGATCATCAACCGTTTCGGCTTTGTTTCGAGTAAACCGGGGTCGATGATGGAAATATTGGGCACCAGGGTGCGGCTGATAATGGACATTTTGACGTGCCGTTGCATATCATTGATAATGGCGAACTGGGAAATGTCCGCGCCGCTGCCGGCCGTGGAAGGAATAAATACCATGGGTGCCAGCGGTTGTTGAATGCGATTGGCGCCCTCGTAATCATGGACGCGACCACCATTGCTGGCCACCAGTGCAATGCCCTTGGCTGCGTCCATGGGGCTGCCGCCGCCCAGTGCCATGACCACGTCACACCCGTGGGTTTGATACAGCCTGGCCCCCCGGCTGACCTGATAATCCCTCGGGTTGGCGACCACATCGCCGTAATAGACCCATTCCAGGTTTTCCCGCTTCAGAATATCGAAAAGCTGTTGTACCCAGCCCGCTTTTTCCAGACCGGCATCGCTGACGAGAAATATCTTTTCCCCACCGAGTTGGCGGGCGCACTGCGCGGCAAGTGCCAGGCTTCCCCTGCCGAATAGGATTTCGGGTATCGAGAATTTTCTGACGTCCATGCTTCTGTATAGAAGTTGCATGTATTTATTGTCAAGATTACTTTATTTTCAATGGATTATGCTTGATAATGATTACCTGTGACCTCGGGTGGTTACCTCTACCCCAACCGTATCAAGCTGACCCAAGTGCGCGAACGAATGGGTCATGCTGACCCGACCCGCGGTCGGTATCATTGCCCGCATCGGCCGACTGCTCCATGATAACGCTGAAAAAACAGGACGGTATTAATCTGATAATATACTGAATTCAAATTATAATATTGTTTTTCACCCAAAATATTTTTTCTCCTGTCCTTGGGGTTGGCCCCAATCTTGCTTTTTGTTCCGGCTATAGGGGTGGCAATATGGCGGGTAGATAATCATTCACCATCTCATAACTTGTGCTCCTCCCAAATCGGGTGGGCACTTTAAAAAGGGGGACGTTATGGCGACAGGAGAACAAGTATTCGGTTTTTTTATTCCGACGGTTACCTTGATGGGCATCGGCGCGCACAAGGAAATCGGAAAACAGGTCAAAACGCTGGGCGGCACCAACCCCTTTATCTGCACGGATAAAGGGATTATGGCGGCCGGTATCGGGGCGCAGATCATCGATGTGATCAAAAAGGAAGTGGGGGTAACCCCGGTGGTTTTCGAGGACACCCATCCCAATCCCACGGACAACAACGTCCATGCCGGGCTGGCGTTGTATCAAGAGCATGGCTGTGATCTCATTATTTCTCTGGGGGGTGGCAGTTCCCATGATTGCGGCAAGGGGATTGGCATTGTCGCCACCAACGGCGGCAACATTCGGGATTATGAAGGCGTGGATCGCTCCACTCGCCCCATGCCCCCATTTATCGCCGTCAACACCACGGCCGGTACGGCCAGTGAAATGACGCGGTTTTGCATCATTACCGATACGAGTCGAAAGGTGAAAATGGCGATTGTGGACTGGCGGGTGACCCCGAATGTCGCCATTGATGACCCGTTGCTGATGAAGGGCATGCCGCCGGGGTTGACTGCGGCCACCGGCATGGATGCGCTGACCCATGCCGTGGAGGCTTATGTGTCCACCATTGCCACGCCGGTGACCGATGCCTGTGCGCTGAAAGCGATCGAACTGATCGCGAAATACCTGCGAGCGGCGGTGGCGCACGGCGGCGATATGGAGGCGCGGGACAAGATGTGTTACGCGCAGTATCTGGCGGGCATGGCCTTTAACAACGCAAGTTTGGGACATGTTCATGCCATGGCGCACCAGTTAGGCGGCTTTTACGATCTGCCCCACGGGGTTTGCAATGCCATTTTGCTTCCCCATGTGCAACGCTATAATATGATCGCCAAGGTAGACCGGTTTGTGGATATCGCCAAAGCCATGGGCGAAAAAGTAGAAGGGTTCTCCGCCAGGGCGGCGGCGGAAAAGGCCCTCGAGGCCATTCAGACCCTTTCCAAGGATGTCGGAATACCCGGTGGTCTTGAGGAATTGGGCGTGCTGGAAAAAGACCTGCTCATTATGGCGGAAAATGCGCAAAAAGACGCCTGCGGTTTGACCAATCCCCGGTGCCCCACGTTATCTGATGTGATTCAGATTTACAAAAACGCTTTATAACCCGGCCTTGGTTGCAGCCGGTTAATGGGGCCTGTGAAGGCAGGCCCCTCAATCCTTATTCGCACAGCTCAAACAAGGCCGCAGCCCCCATGCCCATGCCGATGCACATGGACTCAACCCCGTATTTTACCCCTTTTTGCTTCATATTGGACAGCAAGGTCGCGCACAGCTTGGCGCCCGTGCATCCGAGCGGATGACCCAGCGCGATGGCGCCGCCGTGAAGGTTGACCTTGGCGGAATCGATGCCCAGCTCCCGAATGCAGTAAAGTGCCTGTGAGGCAAAGGCCTCGTTGATTTCAAACAGGCCGATATCTTCTATCTTCAAACCGACCTGATCCAGCAGCTTGGGAATGGCGTATCTTGGCCCAACCCCCATTTCGTCGGGGTTGCACCCGATGGTGGTGTAGCCTTTGAGTGTTGCGATCGGCTTGAGCCCGAATTGAGTTACCTTCGCTTCACTCATCATCAGGGTGGCGGCCGCGCCGTCCGTCATTTGAGAGGCGTTTCCCGCAGTGACCGTGCCGCCCGAGGCAAAGGCGGGTTTTAATGCGGCCAGCCGTTCCCGGGTCGTATCGGCCCGAACCCCGTCGTCCACGGATTGAAGAACCGTCTCTTTTTTAAAGGGGCCGGTTTCCGTGGCCGTAAACCGGGTGGCGGGTGTGGGAATCAGCTCGGTAAAAAGATGATTCTGTTGTGCGTGGGCCGCCTTCATCTGGGATTCATAGGCGAACGCATCCTGAGCTTCTCGTGAAATTCCATACCGCTTGGCCACGTTTTCGGCCGTGAGCCCCATGGACATATACAGATCCGCTCGCTTTTGGGAAAATTCCGGATGTGGTCTCGGTGCGAGCCCGCCGATGGGAATATAGGACATGGACTCGATACCCCCTCCGATCACGATGTCCGACCAGCCCGCCATAACCCGAAGGGCGGCCAGCGCAATGGCTTCCAGGCCGGAGGCGCAAAAGCGGTTAACGGTGGCCCCTGAGACCTGGTTCGGGAAACCGGCGATCTGCGCGGCCAGCCGGCCGATATTCATTCCCTGCTCGGCTTCCGGAAAGGCGCAGCCCACCATGATGTCTTCCACATCCGCGAGGGCCGGCCCGGCCGCTTTCTCCACGACGGCGCTCAAAATGAAGGAAAGTAAGTCTTCCGGGCGGGTGTCTTTAAACGCTCCCTTTACCTGCTTGCACCCCGGGGTCCGTACCGATGTCACAATATAGGCGTCTCTCATGACGGTATCCTCCCTATTCGCTTAGTTTCGCAGCGATTTTCCAGTTTTCAGCATGTGCTCGATGCGTTGGTGGGTTCTGGTTTCCTTCAGGAAATCAAGGAAGGCTTCTTCTTCCAGTTTCAGAATGACGTCTTCGTGAATCTCGCTGCCCGAGCGGACATTTCCGCCGCCGATCACATAGGCGATGCGACGGGCGAGAAACGCGTCATACTCCGTCACGAAACCAGCGCGCAGCATATCGAAGAGTTGAACGTTCACCATGCCCTGAATGGCCTCTCCCGCAACCCGTATAGGCCTTTTAATTGGCGGCGCGTATCCGTCGCTCACCATTCGAAGGACTTCCTTTTTGGCCTCTCCGATCAGATGGTCCCGATTAAAGACGATTCGGTCCGTTGGCCCGAGAAAGCCATTGGCGCGGGCATCGGCTGCGGAGGTGGAGACGGTGGCCGTGGTGATTTGCATCAAGGCGGGGACTGCGAATTTGGTTAAATCCGTATCCGTCACTTTTTCGGGCAGGCTGTGGTAATACTTTTTCCACAGGTTCAGGCACCCACCGCCGGCCGGAATCAGTCCCACGCCGATTTCCACCAGGCCCATGTATAGTTCGGTATGGGCCACGATTCGGTCGGCCCCCAGGCACACTTCGCATCCGCCGCCAAGCGCCATGCCATACGGGGCCGCCACTACCGGAAAGGCGCCATATCGGCTGCGTTGTGCGATATTCTGAAGCCGTCGAATCATGTGCGTGATGTCGGCGAATTTTCCCGCCAGTGCAGCCATGGCAAGCGTCATCAGATCCGCGCCAGCGGAAAAGGCTCCCGGCGTGCCGCCGGCCTGGTTTCCGATCACCAGGCCCACGCCGTTTTCTTCCGTGTAATCCAGCGCGTCATGCATAAATTCGATCAACTCCCCGTTCAGGGCATTCATCTTCGTATGAAACTCGCAGCAAAAGACGCCGTCACCCAGATCAATGAGAGAGGCGGACGCGCAGCTTCGGGCGGTTTTTCCCGCCGCTTTCAGCGGGAATAATGAAAGGGCCTCTTTGGCAGCCGGTACCTTTTTGTATGCTCCGGAAGCAAAATCGAAATAGAACATCACGCCGTTTTCAGTTTTGTAAAAGGTCTCATTTCCACCCGCGAGCATTTGCTTCACCGTATCCGGCACGGCCAACCCTTCTTTTTCCATTTTCCGCACCGACGCCGCCACGCCGATGGCATCCCAGGCTTCAAAGGGTCCCAGCATGAAATTATACCCCCATTTCATGGCGTTATCGATTTCAACGATTGTGCCGGCAATTTCGGGTATTCGGCGGGCGGCATAGATCAGTGATCCGGCCAGAACGCGCCAGGCAAACCGGGCGCCCTTATCGCCGCCGTAAACGACGGCCTTTATTTTGTCCGCCAGTAATGCCGCCTTTTTGGCGGCGAGAAGACACGGGAACTCCGGCTTTTCAACGGCTTCATAGATCAGGGTGTTTGGGTTGACGACCAGGGCGATTTTCCGGCCATCCGGCCCTTTTTCCGTTTTATAGAATCCGCCCCCGGTTTTGTTGCCGAGCATCTTTTGGGCGATCATTTTTTGAATGAATTCCGGCAGCGAAAAAGAGGCGCGCGCCTCATCATCGGGGAGCAGCGCATAGGCGTTTTGGCAGACGTGGCCCAGAACATCGAGCCCCACGAGATCGGCGGTCTTGAAGGTGGCGGTTTTGGGGCGCCCGAGTACCGGGCCCAGCAGGGCGTCCGCTTCGGGAATGGTGAGCCCTTCTTCGGCCATCAGGTGAAAGGCACTGGTGACGCCCTGAACGCCGATGCGGTTTCCGACGAAATTCGGCGTGTCCTTGGCCCGCACAATCCCTTTGCCCAGTCGGTGTTCGCCGAAATTGGAGATGAACTGAAGAACCTCGGCGCGCGTTTCTTTTCCCGGAATGATTTCCAGAAGATGCATGTAGCGCACCGGATTGAAAAAGTGGGTGCCCAGAAAGTGCTGTTTAAACGCCTTTCCGAGTCCCTTTGTCATGGCCGCCAACGGAATTCCGGAGGTGTTGGTGGAAACAATGGCGCCGGGTTTTTTAACCGCTTCAATCCGCTTTAGCAGCGCCCGCTTTATTTTAAGGTTTTCCACCACGACTTCGATGATCCAGTCGCAGGCGGCCAACTTATCAAAATCGTCTTCCAGGTTGCCGATGGTGATCCGTTCGATATCCCGTGGGTGCATCAAGACGGGCGGCTTGGCCGCAAGCAGGTTGTCCAGGCCGGTCTTCACGATTTTGTTTCTGGCTTTCGGGTCCGATTTTTCTTCTGCTTTCAAATCAAAGGGAACGATATCGAGAAGCAAGGTTTGAATTCCCGCATCGGCCAGCAGTGCCGCGATGCCGCCGCCCATGGCGCCGGAGCCGATTACGGCCGCCTGGTTGATTTTTCTCATCATCGCAATCTCCGTTTGGGTTGGTTGAGTTCTGTTTCAGCCCTGAAATGGTATCATCATACGTGCGTCGGGCAAATTATGCAATTTGATTGCATCATGAACAAATTATAATCAATGATTATCAATAAGATAGCATATTGTATGCACCATCGAACGGGTATGGGGTGTAACGGATTAACCCACTTGCCGAAGAGACACGCCGGCAACCGTGATTCCGTATTTCGGTACGTGCTGGCCGGCGACAGGATTGAAAGCGGCTTGTTGTTATGTCGGCGGGAAAGGAGAATTCCTTTGCGCGCATGCTTCAGCGAATGAAGAAAAAAACGGAAGTAAAAAAATCAATCAAACCAAGGGCGCTGATTAGCTTTTGTTGGGTGCCGTAGCAGCGGAGAGTGTTTTCGAATGGCAAGCGAAAGGGGGCCGGTATTTATCCAGTCCCCCGAACTAACCTTTTGCCCGGGTGTTTCTAAAGAATGATGACCGAGTTTCGGCTGTCACCAAAAGGCGTTGCCACCTCTTTATCGGCCTGCGGGTCATTTTCCCAATGATTCTTTTCCAGCAAATAGCGAAACTGATATTCCCTGCCACTCTCCATGTCCAGAGTGACGGTAAATGCACCGTTTTTCAGACGCTTCATCGGGGTAGCCAAGGTCGACCAGTTGTTGAACTCACCGACCACATGGGCTGTTTTCGCGCGGTTGCTGATATGCTCATCAATCCGAAAGGTTACCTTGCAAGTCGATTTATCTTTAACATACTGTTTTTTAATGCTCATTTTGCTCCCCTGAGTTGAGATCATGGTGGTAAACAGGCCTTTTAACTTATACGCTTTTGATACGCCATAGGGCAATCGGTACAATTAACCAATTATTATAAAATTAATAGGCAGTAGTGTGTAGGTGTGGCACTCCGGAGCGGGTGTTTCCGTAATGAGGTTCACCCCCCGGAAAAAGCCGATTCGTATTTTCCTGTAAAGATAATTTGGGTCCCGGCGGCGGTCAGCCGAACCAATTTGGAGGCGACAATCTTGAAACCGATGCTGTTGACATTCCGGAGTTGATCGGTTTTGATGGCCACACGGGCGTACTTCCTTGCGTATTTTTGAAGCACCTGCAGCAAATCCCAGGCGGAAGACCCGTCAAAATCGCCGTATAATTGAAGGCTTAGAGATTGCTTACCACTATTTCTGGTATCGATTCGAAAATTTTTTGCCATTGCCGTTTTCCTTAATAGAGTGTTATCGATGTTTAAGGAAAATATGAAACCGGAAGCCAACCGATTCGTCGTGGTTGCGAAATGCCCGTTTCTCCCATTCCGGATCGGCTACATGTTTCAATATAGGCCTATTGAGCCACAGTGGGCAATTGGCACAACAGGCCATTTAACACTATCCGGTTTGGGTAGTAATGCGTAGTTCGGGCGTTTATTTCAAGCAGATGGCGCTGCAACGGGGTCACGGGTGGTGCAAGGTGGGCCGGCCATGGGAACCTTATGGTGATGCCAAGGTGTTGATTATCAACAATGAATCGATTTTTCAGGATGATTTGGCGAATACGGTGCGTCATGCAAAGGCTAATAAAATATGAAAGCGGGGGTATAAACCGCGGAGTTCTTGCTTGACATTGCTGGGGGCAACCTCTTATATGGACAGGAAATTGTTTAATTAGCACGGACTTGATAACAGAAACGCTTACGTATGACAAATAATAGGGAAGTGGTTTTTTATTGAGCCGATAGCCTAACGCATGCCCGCGAAGCGGGAATCAGGTGCCGCCATGAGAATTGCCGTTGGATTTAATGGTTCCGATCGATCAAGAGAGGCGTTGAAAGTGGCCGAAGCTCATGCCAAAGCGTTCAATGCCGAGATTCATGTATTTACGCTCACCGCGCATAGCCCCGAGCTTAATACGCCGGAGATTGAAGCGGCGGAAGGCGAGCTTAAAAGCCTTAAAGAGCGGTTAACGAATGCGGGCTTTGTTTGTGAAACCCATTTGGTTATCCGAAGTCTGACCCAAGGGGAGGACTTGGTCAATTTAGTGCGGGAGCACAAAATTGATGAGTTGATACTTGGGGTCAGAAAAAGATCGCGAGTGGGGAAATTTCTCATGGGCTCCACCGCGCAATTTGTTATTCTGAACAGCGAGTGCCCCATTGTTGTGGTAAAATAACTACCGAATTCCAAAATAAGCGTCTGACGTCGACAAATCGTCATCAGACGCTTTTTGTTTTTTCAATGCCGAATACCGCTGCGTTCTTATGGGGATGGGTGATGAATGAAGTGTTGCACGGAACGAAATTTGCCGCTTAAGAGCCTATTCCCTGGTCTCTGCCACTTACCGAACCCGGTCCCGCCAAGGGTTTGAACATTCGTTTTCCTGCACCGCAAACCGGGCACTTCCAATCTTCCGGCAAATCTTCAAATTTCGTGTTTTTTGGAATTTTCCCCTTTCGATCTCCCTTTTCCGGGTTGTAAATATACCCGCAATTAACGGTTTGGCATTGATACATTTCTTCAGCTGTTGGCATCGTTTCATCCTCATTTATTTGGTGGTTGCCGATGTTGATCGCATGCTTTGCGACCGGTGTATCAGCGGGTGAATTTTTCGCCTATGGCTTTGCCGTATTCCTGGCAAGCTTTGCTGCCCTCCTGAGTCCCTACCACCGCTTCTTTCAAATTTAGCGGCCCAAGATCCACCATATCCATCTTGAACACATAAAGCATGGTATCGAAGATCATGGGCGCGGATTCCCCGCTATGGGTGTGAGAGCCGAAGGCGCCTCCCATCTTTCCGAGAAGATTGGCCCTTTCAGCTGTAAACAGGAAGGTTTTCATTCCCGCCGTCATATCTTTGTGGTAGGTAGGGCATCCGAAGGCATACCCGTCATATCCCGCCAATTCCTTGGCGTCCTTAATTTCTGAGACCTTTTTCAATATGGCTTCGTTTCCGCTGAAGCGGATTCCTTCGGCGATAAACTCCGCCATTTTTTGTGTGTTTCCGGTTCTGCTGTAATAAGCCACCAGCATCTTTTTCATTTATCCTCCTTGAGCGTGATTTGGTTATTTTCATTTTTCACCGCGTTGTGAACGGCATTCAAAAAAGCCCCGAAAGTTTGTGCGCCACACCGGGATTGTCCAGTTCGAGATGCCGGTATCGAGCGGCTCTCTGTTTTTCCCCTGCCGCTAAGCGATTTTGGAAAACGCTTTGGAAGCAGCGTTGCAGACCGGGCATTTGTCCGGCGCTGCCGACTCGCAGGTGTAACCGCATACCGAGCAGACATAGTAGTCGACGTCCTCTGTCTTGCCCAAATTGTCGAGAGCCTTCTGATAGAGGGCGGCGTGTATTTTTTCGACTTCATTGGCAAAGGTGAAGGATCGCTCCGCTGCTTTGGCGCCTTCTGCTTTGGCCAGTGCGATCATTTCGGGATACATGGATTTAAACTCATGGGTTTCACCCGCAATCGCT
The DNA here is from genome assembly GCA_034003325.1 of Desulfobacterales bacterium. Lineage (NCBI taxonomy): Bacteria > Pseudomonadati > Thermodesulfobacteriota > Desulfobacteria > Desulfobacterales > Desulfobacterales bacterium. Next base: position 79,279 of record JAVEYW010000016.1, on the reverse strand, counting down.
TCCTTGAGGTTTTCGGCGGTGGTTTTGATGCCGCCAAGAACCCGAAGATGGGCGTGCGCGTGCACCGTTTCGGCTTCAGCGGCGGCCCGGAAGAGTTTGGCGACCTGTTTATACCCTTCTTTCTCAGCTTGTTGGGCAAAGGCGAGGTACTTCCGGTTGGCCTGGGACTCTCCGGCAAAAGCGGACTGCAGGTTCTCTTCAGATTGGCTCATTTGTTATTTCCTCCTTTAAATTTGGGTGATTAAGCGTAATGCACGATCGTCCACACTTATTGCGACGGCTTATCGCATATCATCATGTTTTATTGCTTTTATATCAATATCAAAGGTCATGCCAATTCTTCATGCACCCCCTATTTAAAAATTAGTATTGTTAATACAATTAGTTAAATTGCTGAATGGAAAAATTCTATCGTCATAGGGCATGTTAATGAGACATTATTGTCTCACGGTGGAGCGCGGGCGCTGGCATATTCCGCTGTGGTTCAAGGCACAACCGGTAGAACCCACTGTACTCAGAGCAAAAAGAGTGACCCACCAAATGCTGAACCATCGCTGCCGCATCAAAGAGCAAGGGGCGCCGATGGGCGATTTGATGTGAGAGAATAGAAAATAATTAACGATATTAATGAGATATAAATGTATCACGAAAATGATACATATAATGTCTCATGAGAGGGTGGCACATTCCATTTTCGACGGGTTCAAGAAAGAAAAAATGGGGGGAATAACCTAACATAACCCACCCGATTTTTCTGCATTGTCATTCGCCCGTTCGTATCTATCGTTAGTATCAATTGAAGACGCCGATGGTCGGCTTAACGAATGATCATAATTGGTTTTGTTGCCTGTAATCGAAAAGAAGGGGGTATAATGGAAAAAGTATATGAAGATCAACTGGTCGATCTTGTGTTTACCATGAAGTGGAAAAGCCGTTTTGTGACTCACGCCGAGTGGTATATGGCAAGCCGTGTCAACATGTGGCGGGATATATTGCCCCCGGCCCTGTCGGCGGACCTGGCCGGAAAACAAACAGGGGATCGACTGGAGGCGGTTTTGCCGTCCGGAGATTTACCCTGGCCAAAGGATCCCAAGAAGATCTTTCAAATCGGCAAGGAGCAATTTGCCCGGTCCGCCGACTCGATGATGGATACGGAGCCGCGGCCCGGACGTTTTTATCCAAAAGGGCTTTTAAAAGATATTCCCGGTGTTTTTAAGGCCAACATCACCCCGTTTCGCTGTGTTGGTGTCGATAACGGCCATATGGACGTGGATTTCAACCATCCATTGGCCGGCAAAGAGTTGATGGTATCAGCGGTGGTCGGACGGGTTGAGTCCAAAAAGGATGAGCGGGGCGGCGCCAGTGTCGACTGGTTGGAGACCCTGGCCGATGGTCCGGGAATGCAGGCACGATGGGAGGGAATGGCGACCGATTATTTCTTCGGACGGCCCTTTGCACGGGAGGATGAAACGGACGATGCGCTGTTCTACACCACCCCCCGGTTGGTGCAACACCTTGACGATGCCGCCATTGATATGGTTAAAAGCACCTACGGGCGGTTTCTGAAGCATGACATGGCGGTGCTTGATCTGATGAGCAGTTGGCAATCCCATATTCCCGAAGTCCGGTTAAAACGGCTTTCTGGGCTTGGACTCAATGAATTGGAGTTGCATCAAAACCCGCTTCTCACGGATATTACGGTTCATAATTTAAATCAGTCTCCCCGGTTGCCCTATGCCGATGAGAGCTTTGATGCTGTTATCAACACGGTTTCCGTGGAATATCTTATCGATCCGATCACCGTTTTTCAGGAAGTCGGACGCGTTTTGAAACCGAACGGGAAATTCATTGTGACGTTTTCAAACCGGTGGTTTCCGCCGAAAGCGATTCGTATCTGGTCGATGTTGCACGAATTTGAACGAATGGGCCTTGTGAGTGAATATTTCCTGCGATCAGGCGTATTCCATGATATTCAAACCTTTTCGGCAAGGGGATTGCCACGCCCTCGGCATGACAAATACTTCCCGAAAATATGGTTTGCCGACCCGGTGTATGCCGTATGGGGGGAAAAGGGCGCAACGACCTGAGCCGGAAAAGCCGTAAGCGAACAGCTAACCGCCGGGAGGCCAATCCGAATATGCGTATTTTACATCTTTTGAGTCAGCGGCCGGACGCTACGGGCAGTGGGATCTATGTGCAGGCGATGTTGCGGGAAGCCCGCGCCAGGGGGCATGGGAATTTCCTGGTCGCTGGAATCAATGCCGGCGACCGGGGGGTGTCTGAGAATGTCGACGATGACGCCTGTTCATTTGTGGAATTCAATGGTGCGGATCTTCCTTTCCCCATTGCCGGCATGAGCGATGTCATGCCGTATCCCAATCGGCGTTTCAGGGATTTAACCCCGGCGGAATTAATCCGGTATCAACGCTGTTTTGAACTTCGGATTCAAAACGCCGTTGCCCGGTTTCGTCCCGATATCCTGCATAGTCATCACCTGTGGTTAATGACGGCGTTTGTCCGGCGTTTGTTTCCGGATCTTCCGTTGGTTACGTCCTGCCATGGAACGGATTTGCGGCAATTTGAAACATGTCCGCATCTTCAAGCGTGGGTCCGTCCCGCTATTCAGCATCTGGACGCGGTCCTGGCGCTTAGTCGGATTCAGCGGGAGGAAATCCTGTCGATGCACGGTCTTCCACCGGAACGGGTGTTGGTGACCGGCGCTGGCTATTGCCGGGATCTTTTCAATCTGCCGGACCACAAACCTGTCCCGCCGCCGGTGCAACTGATTTACGCCGGCAAACTGTGCCGGGCAAAGGGTCTGCCGAATCTGCTTCGGGCGCTTCACACCATTAAAGATTATTCCTGGCATCTAACCCTGGCCGGAGGCGGTTCCGGCCCGGAAAAAGAGGAATGCCTGCAACTGGCATTCACGCTGGGGGATAGGGTGACTGTTATCGGCGCCGTGTCGCAACCCGAGCTGGCTTTCGCGATGCAAAAAGCCCATGTGTTCATCCTGTCCTCCTTTTTTGAGGGCTTGCCCCTGGCGCTGCTGGAAGCCATGGCCTGCGGATGCCGGGTGATTGCGACCGAGGTTCCCGGGGTACAGGAATTATTTCAAACCGATTTTTCACCTTGGGTTACGACCCTACCGACGCCGCCATTGCGGCAGGTGGATAGGCCGATTCCGGGAACGGAAGAGGCCTTTGAGAATAGGTTGTCCGAACTGCTTCAATTCCAGATTCAGGCTGTTCTGAATGAACCGGCCATCCCGGCAAATGAAATCAACCGGTTCCTGGAACCCTTTACCTGGCCGCGGGTGTTTGATCGGATTGAGCGTATTTACCAAAGCCTCACATGATGGACGGGCGAGATGGCGCAAACGGACCCTTCCTCACGCGTTGCCTTTTATTACACATTAAACCGGAAATTGATGATGTCGCCATCCTTCACGAGATAGGTTTTTCCTTCCAGGCGCACGGTGCCCCTTTTTCTGGCTTCCGCGTAGGTGCCGGCGGCCATGAGATCATCATAGGCCACAACCTCCGCCCGAATAAACCCCTTTTTAATGTCCGAATGGATTACTTCGGCGGATTCCACGGCTTCGGTTTCCTTTCGAATGGTCCAGGCGCGAACCTCGTCTTCTCCTACCGTAAAAAAAGAAATAAGTCCCATCAGCTCATAGGAGCGCTGAATGACCCGATCCCTGGCGGATGCCGTGATGTTGAACTCGGCCAAAAATTCTGCTGCTTCCTCCGGTGTCATCTGGGAGATTTCCTGCTCCAGCTTTCCCTTGATCAGTAAGCTTCCTTCGGGCAGGCTATTTTCGATGTCCGGCATTCGATCATCTTCATCGGCATTGTTGAAAAGAGTGAGCAGCGGTTTGGCGGAAAGGAAGGTGAAGCCTCTTAGCAACGGTAAAGACGCAAAGACCGGGTTGATTCGCAGCGGTTTTTCAGATTCCAGCAGCTTGAGGCATTCATTGAGCAGGGAAAGCTCTTCGGGATTTGTTTTTTTCCCCCGCTGTTTATCCAGGCCCAGTCGCTCCAGCCGCTTTTCCACCGATACGAGATCCGTGAGAATCATATCCTGCTCGATGGTCGAATGATCCGCGGCCGGCGTGGGCGCTTCCAAACCATACCCGCTGAAATTTCGAATGACATGAATGAGCGCATCGCAGTCCCTAACCTGATTCCAAAGGGCGTCTCCCTTGCCGCTCTCCTTTTGTTGCGCGGTTTTTGCCGGAAGAAAATATTCCACCTGCGCGAAGATGGTCTTTCTGGGTTGGTACATTTTGCTTAACACATCGACTCGGCTGTCCGGCACGCGGATGGTGCCGATGCGGGGCTCATCCTTTCGGCCGCTCTCGGATAGGTTGCCCGTGAGCGCTTCAAATACCGTGGTTTTTCCCGAGCCCGATAAGCCGATAATGCCGAGTTTCATATACTTTTTCTCCCTGAAGATAGTGAATTCATGGATTTCATATACTCAGCGCACGGGAATGGCAAACAAAAAGGCAACGCCGGATCAAGTCGAGGTGAGGGTCTTGAGCACATCTTCTTTCCCGATAACGCCCACAAGCGCTCCCTTATCGAGGACGGGCAAGGTGTGAAAGCCTTTTTCCACCATCAAGGTGGCAATTTCATCGATGGGGGTATCGAGGGTAACGGTCGTCGGCGTTTTGGTCATGGCTTGTGCGACCGTGAGGGCGGCGATTTTTTTAAATTCACTCTCGATTTGTTTGGCGGACCGAAGGGGGATAAAGCCGTCCAGCAAGGTAAACAAAGAGGGCAGGGAGAGCTTTTTTTGCGTCGCGATCAGATCGCTTTGACAAAGGATACCTACCAGGCTCCCGGATGCGTCCACCACCGGCGCACCGTTAATCCGCTTTTCCAGCAGGTATTTGGCGGCCAACCCGATTTCAAGATCGGGCGACAAGGTGATGATATCCGGTGTCATAATATCTTTGGCTGTCAGCATAAGGGCTCCTTAAAATGAGTGAGGGTTGATCCGCTTGAACATACCGCTCTGCCTTCACTATATTTTCTTGGACTTTGGCATGTCAAGCCGGAATCTGATCCCCTTTTCACGGCGCCGCTAATGCCGCGGCTTTAATATAGAGATGCCATTGCCCGGAAGGGAATTTGCTTTGTACCTTGACAAAACAACTGAAACTTTCATATTTTTCAATTTCCTGAGAGCCAATTTTTGGCCATGCTCATGGTTTCAGCCACGCCAGGGTATTTTTTCCAGACCGGCAGGACTCGCTGTCGCTCAAACAGCCTGCCGCTCTTCCAAAAACACCCCAGCGTGGCCTCCCTGCCGTGGAAAATTGGCTGAAACGATGATCAAGGCTCAACTTTTGTTAATTGGTCCGTCGCGGCCCGTTTATTTTCAGCCAAGCCTTGCTGCCGGCGATGGAGAATCGATTGAACTGTTTGTGAAATGGTAAAGATTCCGGTAAGCCGGGTGACCTGATGAAAAGAAGAACCTTTTTAAAGATGGCCGGGCTGGGCAGCCTTGCGTTTGCGGCCGGCTGTGGTTCCGAAACGGAAAAGCATCTTTTTTCCCTGGTGCGGTCGACCGATGATCTTGTGACGGGTAAGGCCGCCTGGTATGCATCCGTGTGCCGGGAGTGCCCGGCCGGGTGCGGCATTCTGGTGAAAAACAGGGAAGGGCGGGCCATTAAAATTGAGGGCAATCCCTTGCATCCCGTCAATCAGGGCAAGCTGTGCATGCGGGGCCAGGCGGCGCTTCAAGGCGTATACCATCCGGACCGGCTTTCCGCGCCGCAAGTGAAAGACGGCAATTCCCGGCGTACCGTCAGCTTCGAGGCGGCGGCGGGAATGCTTCGTGAAAAAGTGAAAATGGCCGCCAAAAGCGGGCTGGATCGCGTGCGGATGGTGACGGAAACCGTCGGGGAGAGTCTCTATCAGCTTTTATCCGGAGGAATGGAAAGATGGCACGCCGGTCCACCGCTGGTGTACGAGCCGTTGACCTATGACGCACTCATTGACGCCAATAAAACGGTTTTCGGGCATGCCGAACTGGCCGCTTATCGAATGGCCGAGGCCGACCTTCTGATTTCCTTTGGCGCGGATTTTCTGGAAACCTGGCTCTCTCCCGTATTCTATGCCCGCCGGTTTAAAAACATGCATGCCCTGACCGGTGATAAAAAAGGATGTTTTTTTCATATCAGCCCGCACCAATCCCTTACTGCGGCCAATGCGGATAAGTGGATCTGCTGTAAACCCGGCACTGAGGCGGTGGTGGCCCTGGGATTGCTTCGTGAAATGCTGCAAAACGGAAAAGGCCTGCTGGAAACCGACATTCGAAAAGCGCTTGAAACGGCCGTGGCGTCCTTTTCTTCTGAAACCGTCTGTGCGAGATGCGATCTTGAACAAGAAGCGTATACGAAACTCGTTCGCGCGCTTTTAACATCGCGAACCCCGTTGGTGTTGGGGGCGGGGGCGCTCGCCGACGCCAAGCGCGGGTCGCTGGTCCATTCAGCGGCAAACCTGCTGAACCTGATTCTTGATCCGGAACTGACCTTGATTGATTTCGATCATCCGCATCGGGTTGGCATGGCGGCGCCGATTGAAAAGGCAATGGGGTTTTTCGAACGGCTGAACCGGGAGCCACCGTCGCTTTTATTGCTGAACCGTGTGAATCCGGTGGGTTCCCTGCCTCTATCCGCGAAAATCGCGGCGGCGCTGGAACGGAAGGATATCTTTGTGGTCAGCTTTTCCGATTGTATGAATGATACCGCTCAATCGGCCGATCTGGTCATTCCGCTTGCCCATTCTCTTGAAGCCTGGGACGAGTATGGTGCCCGGCGCGGCATTCAGGGCATTCTTCAACCGGTTATGGCGCCCCAAACACGGGCGCCGGGATTGGGTGATCTATTCTTAAAGCTGGCCTATCCGGAAGAAAAGCCCTCGGAAAATTTTCTCTCCTATATCAAGGCCCGGTTCAAGGCTGCGGGAGTGGTGTCAAATGAAAGGCAGTGGGTTCAAGCCGTACGGCAGGGAGGGCTATTTGACCGCGGTGAAAACGGTGCGGAAGGCGTTTTCACAATCAGGCCCGATTGGAAGACGGTGTTGGCTCGCTTATCCGATATCTCCGGCTTGAAAGACAATTCGGACGCTGCTTCGCAACTGGTGTTCATGACCGCCCCTTCCATTCGGTTTTTTGATGGCCGTGGCGCCGATAAGCCCTGGTTGTGCGAGGTGCCGGACCCATTGACCAAAGTGGCCTGGCAAAGCCCGGTGCTCATGCACTCGCATGCGGTGGCCCAAAACGGGCTGGCCCACGAATCGGTGGTGCGGATTCAATCGGCTTTTGGCGAAATGGATGCCATCGTGTATGAAACGGAAGGGGTCCATCCGCAAGCGTTGGTGATGAGCATGGGGCAGGGGCACTCGGGGGTTAACCCGGCGGTATTGCTGCCGGAAAAGGCTGCGACCGAGGAGACCGCTTTGAGCGGTTGCCGGGTCAGCGTGAAACCAACCGGCCGGTCCGCGGTGCTTGCCCATACGGACGGCAGCCGAATTCAGCATGGCCGGAAAATTGCGTTGTATACCGAAAAACCCCGGGCCGCCGCTCATCCGGAAAAGGGCGGCGCTTCTACGCACAAGGTCGGGCTGACCATGAATGATTTTCCCCTGACCTTGCCGTTGCCCGAAGGCTATTCGCCGGAGCGGGATTTTTACCCGCCCCATGGACACGAGGGGTACCGGTGGTCCATGGTGGTGGATCTGGACCGGTGTATCGGCTGCGGCGCCTGTATGGCGGCCTGTTATGCGGAAAACAACCTCGGCGTGGTTGGCGAGGCACGTATTCTGGAAGGAAGGGAAATGTCCTGGCTTCGCGTGGAGCGATATCACGACATGGAAGATCCGCACCGGATCATTTTTTTGCCCATGATGTGCCAGCACTGTGACAATGCGCCGTGCGAGCCGGTTTGCCCGGTGTACGCGCCGCACCATTCCAAGGAGGGGCTTAACAACCAGGTGTACAACCGGTGTATCGGCACCCGGTTCTGTTCGCAAAACTGTCCGTATAAGGTGAGGCGGTTCAACTGGTTTGACTGGAAGTGGCCCCACCCGCTTGAAAAACAATTAAACCCCGATGTCACGGTCCGCGCCAAGGGGGTTATGGAAAAATGCTCCTTTTGCATTCAGCGGATCAAGGCCGCCCATGGGGTCGCGAAAAATGAGAATCGGGGTATTCGCGACGGCGAGGTCGTGCCGGCCTGCGTGCAGACCTGTCCCACGGATGCGCTGGTTTTCGGCAACCTGATGGATCCCGAAAGCCGCGTTCGCCGGCTGGTGGCTGATCCCCGCGCCTATCAGGTGATGGGGTATCTGAATACAAAGCCGGCGGTTATTTACTTGAAAAAGGTGTTGGCTGTTTCGTGAACGTAAACGTACACGTACACGTACACGTGCACGTGCACGTGCACGAAAGAGGTCTGTGTACTGGACCGCGGAATGAACTTTTGATTTTTTTGGATGATGGCGGCGAAGATTTGTTGAAGCATATGGTTCTATCTCGAAAGAGAGCGCGTTGATGTTAAGAACCGTTCACGTTCACGAGCACGTGTACGTTCACGTTCACGATAAAGCGGACCTTGCATAAGGTGATCAATGACGGATGAGGCTGTAATCACATTTGACGAGATCGATCAGACCGTGCTCGATACCTTGCAGCCGCCGACCCGGGGGTACTGGCTGATCGTGGCGGCGTTGTTCGGAGGTGTTTTACTGGGCGGCGCCTGCTGGGCGTATCAGATTTTCGTAGGGATCGGCGTTGGGGGCCAGAACAACCCGGTGGCCTGGGGGACCTACCTGATCAATTTCGTGTTTTGGGTTGGAATTGCGCATTCGGGGACGCTGATTTCAGCGATTTTGCATCTCTTTCGGGCCGGTTGGCGAAACCCGATTGCGCGGGCTGCGGAAACCATGACCGTGTTCGCCGTCTGCACGGCAGGACTTTTCCCCTTTATTCATCTGGGCCGGGTATGGATGGTTTATTACATGCTGCCCGTTCCGACCCAACGGACCCTGTGGCCCAACTTTCAATCCCCCCTCATGTTCGACGTGGTGGCGATCAGTACCTATCTGACTGTCAGTTCCCTTTTCTGGTACACGGGCATGCTGCCCGATCTGGCCACGGTGCGGGACCGGGCTCAGGGGACGCGGAAAAAGATATATGGCATCCTTGCCCTGGGCTGGACCGGCAGCCACGAGCACTGGCGCCATTATGCCAGGGCCTATCTTTTTTTCGCGGCCCTTGCGACGCCGCTCGTAATCTCGGTGCACTCCGTGGTCTCCTGGGATTTTGCCCTGGGCGTGGTGCCCGGCTGGCATACGACCATTTTTGCGCCGTATTTTGTCGCGGGCGCCATTCACTCCGGTCTTGCCATGGTGATTACCCTCATGATTCCGCTTCGCCAAATCTTTCGCTATGAACGCTTTATCAGCCTGCAGGTATTGGAAAACGTGGCCAAGACCATTATTCTGACCGGCTTGATCGTGGGGTTTGCCTATTCCACCGAGTTTTTCATCGCCTGGTACAGTCACAACGACATGGAGGCCGCCATCTTTACCTACCGGGCCACCGGTGCCTATCGGGTTGGGTTTTGGATCATGTTCGTGTGCAATGCCGTCGTTCCGCTTCTCTTTTTCTTCAAAAAAATCCGAACCCATTTGGGGTGGTTGTTCGGCATTTCCATTTTGATCAATATCGGCATGTGGTTTGAGCGATTTGTTATTATCATCACCAGCGTGGCGCATGATTTTATTCCCCATGCCTGGGGGCATTATGCGCCGACATGGATTGAAATCGGTATCATGCTGGGCAGTTTCAGCCTTTTTTTCATGCTCTTTATCCTGTTTGTCAAACACATGCCGTCCATGTCCACAACGGAACTCAAAGAGATGGTGCATCAGGGAGGCACACATGGCGGATAGAAAATATGTCATGGGGCTTTTTAAGGACGACGCCCGGGCCGCTGAAGCCATTCGGGCCATGGCAACCCTGCCTTGGCGAATCGACCGTGTGCATTCACCGATACCCAGTGAAAAAATCGCAGCAGCCCTGAAACTGAAAAAAAGCGCGGTGGGCTATTTCACCCTGGCCGGGGGCATCATCGGCTTTTTTGTCGGATTTCTGCTGGCCGCCTTTACGGCGACGCGCTGGAACCTGCTGGTGGGCGGAAAGCCGGTCGTGGCCCTGGTGCCGTTTTTTATCGTCGGGTTCGAATTTACGGTGCTTTTTGCCGTATTCGGCAACATCATCGGCATGATGACGCAGGCCCGTTTGCCGGCGCGCGGGGCATTAACCCACTATGATGAGCGCTTATCCGGCGCCCATTATGGATTGCTGGCTTCCTGCGAGCCCGGTGCGCAGGAGGCGCTGTTGGCCTTTGTGGAGCAAAACGGCGGCGAAGCGAGGTGTTATGACACCTGATGTTTCCGGCATGCCCGTGATTCACTTCCGGCCGGTGTGGTTTGTATCGGCCTTGCTGGCGGTCCTGGGAGGAATTGCATTTTTGATTCAGGCCGCCGGCCCGCATCCGGAGCGGGCCTGGCAAGCCTATCTGATTAATTTTCTCCTCTGGTCAGCGATTTCTCAGGGCGCTTTTTTATTTTCCGCGCTGATGCATGTGACCCGCGCCCGCTGGAGCGGCCCCATGGCCGGTTTGGCCGAAGCCTTTGCCGGGTTTTTCCCGGTCTCGTTTCTGTTGTTTCTGATACTGGCGTTCGGCGCAAAGCATGTGTTCCCCTGGATGCACGCGGATTTGCACGGAAAAGAGGTCTGGCTGAACCTGCCTTTTCTGATGACGCGGAATGCGGTGGGGCTTATACTCTTATACGGGATCGGACTGGCGTATCTCTTCTGCTCACTGAAGGGAAAGCGAGATGAAGCGGCTTCCGGCGCCGGCGTGAGCCGTACATCCCGGAAAACCCTTTTCGCCGTGCTGTATATCATCTCCTTTGCTTTGGTATTATCGCTGATCGGCTTTGATCTGGTCATGAGTCTGGATCCCCACTGGTATTCCACCCTGTTTGGCGCGTATACCTTTATAAAGGCGTTTTATGTCGGCCTGGCCGGCCTGATCATCTTGGCCGCTATCGTGCAGCAAAAGGCGAATCGTCCCGTCGCGCTGCTGCCCGCGCATTTTCATGACGTGGGAAAGCTGTTCTTCGGCTTTTGCCTGGTGTGGGCGGACTTTTTCTATTGCCAATTGGTCGTGATCTGGTACGGCAATATTCCCGAGGAAAGTGGTTATGTCATTGCGCGGACCATGGTGACGCCCTGGCAGCCGCTGGCTTGGGCCGTATTTATCATATCGTTTGTACTGCCGTTTTGTATTCTGTTGAACAAAAAAATAAAAACTCGACCGGTGGCCATGAGCGTGTTGTGCAGTGTTATTTTGGTGGGCATCTGGCTGGAGCACCTGCTGCTGGTGGGGCCGGCCCTTTTCCCCCATGCGGCGGTGCTGCCGCTGGGGGTGAGCGATGTGCTTATTTCCCTGGGGTTTTTGGGGCTGATGACGGGGGCCGTAACCCGTTTTCTCAATCGGTTTCCGGAATTGGTTCTTTTTAAGAAGGCCCCCGGGGTGCATCAGGAGGCGCATTGATGCCGTTTTCCTTTATTTCCAATACCCGGCGATTTATCGGCGTCAACAAGTGGTTGCTGATCCTCATGGCGGCTTGTTGTTTTCTCGTGCTCTCTTTTTTGTTTCTCTTTTATACGCCCTATGCCGGCCGACTCGGACCCAAGCAGCCCATTGCGTTCAGCCATCGGGTGCATGCCGGCGTGAAACAGATCGATTGCCGGTTTTGCCATCCCTATGTGAACCGGTCCGTGCATCCCGGTCTGCCGCCGGTGGAAAAATGTCTGTTTTGCCACAATTACATCATTGCCAATCATCCTGAGATTCAAAAGGAGCATCGGTATTTCAATGCCGGCATGCCCACGCCCTGGCTGAAAGTCAATTACTTGTCCGAGCATGTGCTGTTTAATCACGAGCGGCACATTAAAAAGGAGATTGACTGTCAGTCCTGCCACGGGCTGGTGGAAACGGTGGACCGGTTGCCGTCCAATCGCTTTGAGATGGGCTTTTGCCTGGAGTGCCATCGGGAGAAAAAGGCCAACGTGGATTGCTGGTTGGCGTGTCACAGTTAAGGAAACTTAAAAAACCCAAGGAACCCAATGAACGCAGTCATCTCTTCGAATCCCTTGCCTGAAGCGCACCGAACGGCCCTGGGGTTTATTCTTACTTCGGCGGTGTGGATGTGCGTCGGTACCTTGATGGGGCTTTTGGGCGCCATGGCACTCATTGCGCCGGATCTGACCAAACACCTGGTGTGGTTGTCCTTTGGCCGGATTCGGCCCATTCACATCAATATCGTGCTGTTCGGGTTTGTCACGCCGGGTCTCTTGGGGGCCGCTTTTTATTACCTGCCGAAACTGCTGCGGACTCAAATTTATAGTGATTCTTTGGGTGTCGTCACGGTCGTGGCCTGGAATATTCTGCTGGTGGGCGTGGTGGTTTCCCTGTCCGCCGGGTATACGCAGGGCCGCGAATATGCCGAGTTGATCTGGCCGCTGGATATTCTGGTGGTGGCCGCTTTCGGGCTGGTCTTCTTTAATTTGATCATGACGGTCAAGCAGCGGACCGAACCGCTGCTCTACGTGTCCGTCTGGTATGTTTGTGCGGGTGTTATTTTAACAGTCGTTACCTACGCGCTCGGTAATGTGATCTGGCAGCCTCACACCGGTGCGCTGGCGGGCATTCCGGATGCCATTCTCTTATGGTTTTACGGGCATAATATCTTTGGCCTGCTGTTGACGCCCTTAAGTGCCGGCGTGGTGTATTACGTTATTCCCCGGGCGTGTCGTGCCCCCCTTTACAGCCATACTTTGTCGCTGCTGGGGTTCTGGTCCCTGCTGGTGATCTATACGCATATCGGCACCCACCATTTGCTGCAAGTTCCGGTGCCGACCTGGCTCAAGGTCATTTCTATTGTGGACAGTATCGCCATGGTGATTCCGGTTATGGCGTTTTTGCTGAATATCTGGTTTACGGCAAAGGGAAAGCTCGGCGAGATTCATGCGGATATCGGCGCCAAATTTGCGTTTACCGGAACGATCATGTATTTTTTTGTCAGCATTCAAGGATCGATGATGGCGCTGCCCCAGGTGCAACGGGTGACCCATTTCAATAACTGGGTCATCGCGCACGCGCATATCGGCGTGCTGGGCTTTGCCGGCATGATCGCCCTGGGCGGTATGTATTATGTGCTGCCGAAAATCACAGGCCGTCCCCTGTTCAGCCGCTTTCTGGCGGATTTGCAATATTGGCTGGTGCTGATCGGCGTGGTCGGATTTACCGTGGTGCTTACCATCGCGGGACTGATTCAGGGTGAGGCCTGGATCAATGGCGAGACCGTGTACCGGGTGTTGGCCGAGATTCATATGTATTATGTCCTGCGTGCCTCTTTGGGGCTGATCCTTTTTGTGAGCGCGCTGGTGGGTCTCTATAATGTCGTCTGCTCCATTGTCATTCGACCCGGTGAGGTTTCCCGATGAAAATGACCGCAAAATCCGTTGTGTTCGGTTCACTGATCATTCTGGCGGCGGTGGTGTTGATTGCGGTGGTGCTGCCCTATGCTACGCGAAATGATTTACCGTCCGATATTTTTCGGGTGCGGACGAGCGACGAGCAAAAGGGGCGCCTCCTTTATATTGAAAATGGATGCGTTTATTGTCACAGCCAGTCGATTCGTACGATCGACTGGGGGCTTGGCGCGGAGCGGATCGCGCAGGCGGGCGACTACGTGCTGGATCAGCCGATTCTTTTGGGCTCCGCCCGGACCGGGCCGGACTTAAGCCAGGAAGGGGGCGAGCATCCGGATGACTGGCATGTCGCGCATTTCATGAACCCCAGAAATACCCGCCCGCTTTCGATCATGCCGGCTTTTGCGCCGTTGGGCCTGAAGAAAATCAACCTGCTGACTGCTTATGTGCAAAGCCTGGGCTATAAGGACGCAGATCATCGCGTGACGCGGCAGTTGGAATGGAAGAAAAAAAGCGTGGATGCCTATGAGGCGGGACCCGATGCGAACGTGGCCTGGCTGAATACCCATATTCCGCAAGGGTGGCGGGATATTCCCAATCCCTATCCCACCAGTTCAGCCGGTTTGGCCAGGGGGCATAAAATATACCAGGACAACTGCATGGGGTGCCACAGCCCCATCGGAGATGGCATGGGCCCGGCCCAGCCTTATCTTTATCCACCGCCCTTTAATTTCACGCTGCTTAAAAATCGTGAAATTTCAGGCGGCATTTTGTATTACCAAATTATGAACGGCATCACCGGAACGGCCATGCCCTATTTCAAGCGGGAGCTAGAGTCCGAAAAAATTTGGGATGTGGGTAATTTCGTGGCGGTTTATTTTATCGACCGGAGCGATGCCAACTCCAAGCCTCGCGGTATCGATGCGGCGTATGAACCATAGAAGGATCGAATGTATTTTCCGTATTTCATCACGTATATCGTCGTCGGTTTTGCCTTAAGCCTGATTGTTTTTATCTGGGCCTTAAAAAACGGGCAGTTTCAGGATCAGCAGCGGGCGCGGTTTCTTCCACTGGAAGAAGGAATGCCCTCGGCACCGGCAAGGGCTTCACGATGGAAGCGTCTGGAAATATACGCGCTTTTTTTTCTGGCCGGCGCGGGGCTTCTTTCCAGCGGCGCGGTGCTTATCTTTGCCCTGATGAGCGCAACATAAAAGGAGTCGTGAATGCGGTTTTTCGAACTTCTCAATTTTCAGCATCTTGTTTTGGCGTTGCTGCCGACCCTGCTGTTTATTCTCGTATTTGCCCTGGCGCTAAGGTTTGGTCATTTTAAAGGAGAGAAGGACGAGGACCGAAAAAACCGTATTCTTTACCGGTATCCGGAAGGCATCGAAGACCGGGCTGCCCCGTTTCCGCTGGCCATGATCCTGATCATCGCCGGGACGGTGCTCTGGGCTTTTTTTTACATTCTATTGCACGGCCTGTTGGGAGTAAAAATATAATGAGTTTGCTTTCGGAAAAAAAGAGCGGATTTCCGGACTGGATTATTATCCTGCTGCTGTTTTTGATTATTTTGAGCCAGGGGGCTTTTTCTTTTTTTGTTGTGGGTGACCAGGGCCAGCCCGAATGGGATTACCGGCCCGTGCCGGATGTGCCGGGTGAATCCCCCTATGCTATTTATGAGCCTTTGCCGTATTCGCAGCACATCAGGGGCGAAAAAGGGGAATAAATGAAAAAAACCATCGGGATCATGCTGGTTTTGGGTTTGGTTGCGGTTGGGGCTTATCAACTCTTTGTTTTCTACGATAACCGCTTTCCTTTCGGCCGCATGTGGGAGACGCCCGCTATTCGGCCGCACGAGGAAGCCATTTCCTATATGGCGCCGGGGTCCGTGCCGGTGGAGGGTGGTGAGGCCGAATATCGCCGAATGAACGGAGAAGAGATCTTGTCTCCCTTGGCACCTGCAGATAGGGGAGCCGAGGCGGCAAACGGCAATATATTGTATGTCCATTATTGCATTCAATGCCATGGGAAAAACCATGACGGCAACGGCACGGTGGGACAAAGTTTTGCCCCACTGCCCGGAGATCTCCGATCTGAAAAAGTTCAGGGCATGCCCGATGGGGTGTTGTTCAAGGAAATCAGTTACGGCATTCCCGGCGGCAGGCAACCCGCGCTGGCCTCGACCATTATGATGGATGATCGGTGGCGGATCATCGCCTATGTGAAATCCCTCGGAATACGGCCATAGCCATGTTTTCGGTTACTTTCCCCTGAGCACGTCAATCATACTGTACACCTTGCCGGCGGCGCAGGCCTTAATTTTTTGTTGCAGGAAAAGGATGGCATCCACGGTGCCCAGCGCATAGACGTCCCTGCCGTTTACATTGTGCGTAAAGGCGAATTTGACGGTTTTGTCTTTTGAAATGAGGGTATAGGTGTGCCAGGCATGCCCCTTGATATATTCCTCGGGAACGCCCCATTCGGTTTTTTGCTTCTTCGGATCTCTTTCCATAATAATGTCGTTGGCTGAAAAGGAAATCCCCATCTTATTAAAATACTGAACCATCGCCTTTGCCGTGCCGCTGGTGTCGGCTTTTCCCTGCTGATGGCTTTCCTTTACTTCCAGAGAGTAGCCGGAAAAAAGCCCCGGGAATTCTCTGGCGGCGTATTCCATAATCGCTTGAAGGCCGACAATCTGCTTTGCCATATTGGGGGCGATTACTGCGGGAAGCGCCGCCCGGGTGACCGTATCGAGCAGCAGTGCCCGGTCGCCGCCGGTGGTGCCCATCACAAAGGGAAGCCCGTGGCGGCAGTAAAACGCCGCATTATCGTTAACGGCGGTGGGATGCGTATAGTCTACCGATATGAGGCCGGGATACCTGGCTTTGATGGTTGTGATTTCTTTTTCCCGGATATCCGGTCGGACCAGCTTGACGATAACGCCATCAAGGACATGCTCGGGGTACTCGATTTCCGGGCCGGTCAAAGAAAAAGGGATGAGATTCAGCCGGTCATCTGCGTGAATGTGTTTGGCCACGGTGACAGCGACGTTTCCGGGCAGCCCGTTTACCATGACGTTGATCGCGCTCATTTCATTGTCTCCCTTATCTTGATTTACTCCCGTGAAGGTTCACGGGACATGATGGTTTGTATCAGTTGGTTCAATTGAATTAAGGGCGCCGGGTCGAGTTGACTCAATCCCTGATTCAATGACCGCAAGGCTGCGGGAATATATTGCGCAAAATAGGGTTTCTGTTTGACACCGTTTAAAAAGCCAAAGGCCCCCAGGATTTGCAGGTTTCGGGTAATGCGGCAAAAGCGGTAGCCCTGCCGAAAGGCTTCCGGTTCAATGGATGCCCGGGTGCTGAGCGCTTCAACGGCATAATTCAGCAAGGCGTTTTGCAGGGGTACCGACAATTCCACATAGGGATCGATCAGCAGGGAAGCTAGATCATACTGAATCGGTCCCAAGCGGGCGCCCTGAAAATCGATAATATAAAACCGGCCATTATGAACCATGATGTTTCGGGACTGAAAATCCCGGTGCAGAAGGCCAGAAACCGAATAGCGCAAGGCGTTATCGGCCAGATACGCAAACTCGGATTGAAGGTTCTCAAACCGGCAGTCCAGGTGCATGTGACCGTTTAGAAACGCTTCCACAAAGTACCGACATTCCCGCTCCAGCACAAGCGGTTTGTCATAGGCGGCGGTTTGATAGGTCCAGGAAGTGTCAAACCCCTGCTTGCCCGCAAGTGAGAGGTGAATCAAATGATCGATCACGGTACGGTAGGCGGATTCGATTTTTTCAGGGGCCGCTAGATTTCGAATGTAGGCCTGTAAGTGTGTATCCCCCAGGTCCTCCAAGAAAACCATGCCGGAAAAAGAATCGTACCGGAAAATTCTAGGAACGGGTACTTTCTTTTCATAAAGATGCGAGCCGATGGAAACGAAAGAATCGATTTCTGCTGGCGGTGCCTGGTTTCGAATGCCGTGATCCGCCATGACAAGGCTGTGTGTGCCTGCCCGAAGGCGATGCCAGGTGCGGTCCGATCCGTCTCCAGCCAGAAGCGTTTGCTGAATCGGCGGCTTAGGTTTTTCTCCGAATACCGTTTGAAACGCCCGTGCCGCGGTTACATTCCGGGCGATTTTTCGGTAACGCTCAACCGTGCCGATATCTTCCCATTGCTGATTCACGGCGATAAAGGCTTTGGGGGGTGTTTTCCTGGAGATCAATCGCCGGTACACATCAATACTGTTCACAAACGGCGCGTTTGGGATCAACTGAATAACCGCCGAGTCTAACACCTGGATGCCGGTGAATGTAAGCCTTCGGTATTTTTCAATCGGCGGATCGCCATCCTCGTTTTCGGTAAATTCAACAATCCGGTCATGATCGTCTATCACCACGGTGTTAAATGCGGGGGCATCGGTCAACACCAGCGTGGCCGGTGTGTGATGGCGGCAATGAAATTCGTACACGCCTCTAAGATCAATATCCGTGACGATGTCGCTGTTGATGACCATGAAAGGGGTGTCGTCCCAAAAATCGGCGGCACTACGAATGGCGCCGCCTGTTCCCAATACGACAGGTTCGTACCGCGTGCCGACCGGAACCGGATAGGTTCGATTGGCCAGATGCGCCTCGATTTGATGGGAAAGATGATGCGTGTTGACGATAATATCGCTGCAACCGGCTTGATAGAGTTGACATATGATTCTATCCAGAAGTGCTTGGCCGTCGATGGTAAACAGCGGCTTGGGTGTGTTCACGGTATAGGGCCGCAATCGGGTTCCGAATCCCGCGGCAAGAATCAAGGCTTTCATGAGGCCGTCACATCAAGATACCGTCTGATTTTTTCAGCGAAGGTCGAAATTTCTTCCGTGTTTTCGCCGCCTTTTATGCCTTCGGCGTTGTAAGCGTCCAGCGCGTTTTCATAATATATTCTGGAGAGCGCTTCCCTCCTCTCGATTTCTTTGCCCTTGTACATGCGTTGTCCCAGCGTCTGTATTTTTTTCAGGCGATCCTTGGGCTTCATGGCGTTTTTCGAGTTGGCTTTCAGAAAGCTCAATACCACCCAATAGGCTTCAAGGTATGGTTTTATCAACCGGGCAAACAACCCGAGCTTTCGATAACCGACCGATGTCAGGTTGTACGTGTCGGGCAACATAGGGTGGGGCATCAGGATCGCGTCGTCAATGAAGGCCTTTAGGGTCTTTCGGACGAACCTTTCCGGGGATTGATCCGGGTCGAAATTAAATTCGTTTTTAAACAGAGTCTGAAGAAATACATAATTTTCCCGTAAATCGGCAGCCGAGAACTGAAAGGCATCTTTTTCAAGAATGATCAGCGCGGTAAAGGCCGCCGGAATGAAGAAGGAAATGCTGTTGTTCTTATAGTACTCAAGATTATGCCGCTTGGCCACATTGACGGTAAAGAGCGGCGCTGTTTCGGCAGTGTCTTTTTCGGGAGTGACCTGCTCGATAAATCGGCGGTTTCGATAAAGGTTGAATACGTGCTTTGCCGCCTGCGTGTGATTGAGCAGCAGCGTGTCCGCGATGGCGACGTGCTGGGAAAGAATATAAGTCATAAAGGTTTCGATATGCCCCAGCATCTGAGCCTTCGTGAAGCCGTTTTCCGTGAAATGAAGGACCGCGCCGGCAACCAGGGCGTGAGGCGTGACAACTGAGGCGCGATCGATGGCATGAATGAGTCGCTGGCCGATATACCGACACAAATGATTGAAGGTTTTTTGAGAGGCATCCTGCAGATCGATTTGTTTTTGTTCCAGGAGTGATTTGAGGGGAATCGGTTCTGCGATTCGCACATAGATACGACCGTACTTTTTCTTCAGGGCCTTGCGGGCGCGCAACACCTGTCGCAGGTTTTCAGGCTTTTTTTTGCCGCCTTCGATTTCGTAAAGGTACGATTTTTCTTCGGGAACCCGGTCATATCCAACGAAAATCGGTACAAAATTCATATCTTCGCAGGCATTATTTTTATATGCATTGAGCAGGATTGATAAAAACCCCAACTGGGGCATGATCAGCTTACCGGTCCGGCTTCGTCCGCCCTCGATAAAGAGCTCGATATTGAACCCCTCTTCAAGAAGTTTGTGAATGTATTCGGCAAATACTTTGGAATAAAAAACCGCGCCCTTGAAGGATCGGCGAATGGAAAAAGCGCCCGCAGCCCTGAAAAAAGGCCCGAGGGGCCAGAAAAAGAGATTCTTTCCGGCCACCACATGAGGAGCGGGCATATTGTTCATGTAGAACAGATAGGAAAGAATCAGGTAATCGATATGGCTTTTGTGGCAGGGAACCAGAATGAGAGGGCCTTGGCGGGCCGCGCTTTTAATCTGCTTGAGCATATCGCTGTTTACCGATATACCGTCGAACATGATTCGAATGATTTGTCTGACCACGAAAGCGCCTACCGCCAAGACGGAATTATTATATCTGGCGGCGATCTCATCAATGTAATCCGATGCTTCTTTATAGACTTCATGGATGGATACTTCACGCTTTTCAGCATGTTGGACCATGATACTTCTGAGGCGTTCGTTGGTAAGGATGTTTTCCTTGAGCTCTTCCCTGGATTTCAGGACCGGACCGGTGATGCTTTGACGGTGGCGGTTGAACTGAACGATTAATTTGCGGCGCAAGTGAATTGCCAGATGATAGGATGAAAGCGACCGGTTCCCCGGTTCATTGATGAATTCCTTCAGATTGAGCGGTGTCGAAATTTCAAAAAAAATTTTTTCGGGGTTTTTGAACAGCGTGAAAAAGCGTCTAAGTTTTCCGGGCTTGGCTTCCGTTCCGAAAAAAATGTCCACTATTCCGGTTGTTTGTCGCGGTGGTTTTCTGTCAAAGAACATCAGATGGGGAACAATATAGATGGGACGTTCTATCTGCTGCTGCACATCGATGAGGTATTGTACCGGATCAGTTTCCGCTTTCACGAAACGGCGGTAAAACCCCTTTTCTTCAATCAGAGTTAAAAAGGCGCTTTTCCCGGAGATCAGAGCCTCTTGTATATAGCCGGTTTCATAGGGGTCTTGCAGGCGGCGATGGCGTAGAAAATAGTCAAAATAGGAGAAGAAAATTCGAAACACGCGTGTTGGCGGCTGCCACAGCCTTGTTTTGTATCCCAACCCGATTTCAGGAATCGGTAACTTGTGTTCCTTATATCGCGTATAATAGAAAAGGTATTCGAATTTGCTCTGAAACTTGTTGGCATAGATAATAATAGCGTTCGGTTCGATCTTTTGAATCGCGGCCGTTTGTTCCGTATTGACGGTCAGACCGCGATAAAACAGTTTCAAGAGCAAATGGGCGGGCCAGCTGATTTGCGCGGGCAATTCGCAAAAATAATGGTGATGGGTGTTCCGAAGGGCGTAACCTGCCCATCGGTTGTAAGTATTAGTAATTTTTTCAAGCCAGATTTTGAATAGATGCATCATAACAAATTCCGATGAATTCACTGTTTTTCGGCCTCGGAGATAACAGATATATACGGCAAATGCAACGGCTAAATCCGAGGGGTGCCATCATTTTTTTAATAAAAAATTCAATCTGTTAAACCAAAAAATGCGTAAGCGTCGCCGATGGGTTCATGCGGATGGACCACTTCGGGTAAAAATATTCTTGCGCATCAATAGTTGTTATGATACCGTTTCGAAAATTTGGTGTTTATGCGCCCAAATCGAGGAGGAGAAAGCTTCAAATCAAGCGGAGGCCGCCATGAAGGTGGGGCGGTTTTTTCATTTTAGAACGATCGGTTGCGGGCTGAAACCCGATGCTTTTTCCCGTATGGACCATTGAATTAAAACAAAGCAGGCGAAGGTACGAATTTCCATTGAAGCCGCATATAGAATTGAGAACATACTTAAAAGGAGGACTTTTTTTATGAAGACGCTAATTGGTGGGGCAATTGCGGCCGTTTTGGGCCTTATCGGCATATCTGTCTGGTGGAAGCCGTTTCTGGACTTACTGGCGGGCTCAATCCCGGCCATGTTGCTGATGGGGGGCGGTCTGGCATTGTACCTCGGGTTTGACGAGTTGAAAGATACATGGAAAAGCAATGAAAAAAGCAAGGGTGATGCCGGTGACGACAATCCCGAAAATTATAAAAAAGAGATCGACGATTTGAAAAAAGAGATTGAAACACTGAAAACCAAGGCATAAATCGCCTTATCCGATATCAAGCGCCCTGCATTTATTTTAAGATATTGCAGGGCGCTTTTTTGTGCCCGGAATCTTAATGCCTTCTTAAAATGCCCGGTTTATCCGTTTCAATACAGTAGATACGTTTCTCGTAATTGGTGAAATTCAGCCGTTTTCCCCATCCAGGATGCTTCTACTTTATCAATATTCTCTAGTCGTTCAATTTGTTTCCGAATGCGGCAATCCCCGAGAATCAGGTCGATGGGAAGCCTGGAATATTCATATTCATAAGGGGGGGCTTTCCATGAAAAATCTTTCCGGTGCAGGCCGATAATGGTCTGCATGAGTAAGAGGGTGGTTCGGTAGGGCCTGAATGTCGCCCGGTCCGTGACATGGAGTTGAAACCCGCGGCACAACCTTCCCTGCCATTTGTTGCTGGTGGGCTCAAAGCCGAGCGCTCTCAGGATGACACCCGGCATACTTGATTCCTGAATATGATCGAGAATTTTGCCGGTATTCAGAAACGGCGCACCAAAGAGTTCGAACGGCTGAGTGGTTCCCCGGCCTTCGGAGATATTGGTGCCTTCCCAAATAACCTGGCCCGGATATACCAGTGCGGAAATCGGCGTCGGCAAATTCGGCGACGGGGCCACCCAGGGGAGACCGGTGTCTTCAAAATACATGGCCCTGCGCCACCCTTTTATGGGAATGACCGAAAGATCGCAGCCGATGCCATAGGCATGGTTGAACAACCGGGCCAGCTCACCAATGGTCATGCCGTGTCGCATGGGAATGGGAAAGCGCCCCACGAACGAAGCGCAATCCTTTGAAAGGCAATTTCCCTCGACCGCAAGACCCCCCACGGGATTGGGCCGGTCAAGCACAATCACCGTTTTTCCGTATTTGCGGGCCGCCTCCAGGCAATAGCTCATGGTGTAAATGAACGTATAGACACGTGTGCCCGCATCCTGCAAGTCGATGAGAAGGGTGTCGATGGAATCGAACATTTCCTCGGTGGGTTTCCGGGTTTTTCCGTAAAGGCTATAAACGGGGATACCCAATGCCTCATCCCGCAGGTTTGCCGATTCGATCATGTTATCCTGTTTTTCGGAAAAAAAGCCGTGCTGGGGCGAAAAAAGTGTGGTTAGCTGTCCCGGAAAGCGCTGGTGAATCAAATCCCGGGCATGTTGAAGCGCTGAATTGACGGAAGCCGGGTTGCACAAAAGCCCCAGGCGCTGTCCGTGGATTGTTTTGGGCGGTGCCGTCAAGAAGTGTTCAAGGCCGGTTTGAATGGTTGGATTCATGCGGTTTCCTTGGGACAAATCGCTTCAATAAGCATTTGCATTGTTTTTTTTCCGTTCCACCGGTTCCAGCGAAGCCGGTACGCGATTTTTTCCAGATATTCCGGAAAGGCGCAGCCCGTATCGACATTAAACTGTATGGCGCTTATGACTTGATCGGTTTTTGCGCCCGGTTGCATTAAGCTCATTCTGCGATGGGCATTGCCGATGAGTTGAGAATAGGTAACCTTTAGATTGCGGGACATAAAAAGGGGTTCCGGGGTTCCTTCGCCGAAAGGCTGCAACTTTTCCAGTTCATCCGCCAGCCGTGGAGAAATCTGATCAAAACTCAGTTCCTGATCAATGGTCAGAACAGGGATAAACGCCGATAGTTCGGTTTGGGCTTTAACAATCGCTTCAAATTCGCGGGTGAATCCGGAAATATTTTCCCGCTTGATGGACAGCCCTGCCGCACGGGCATGTCCACCAAAGCTTTCCAGGTAATTTTCGGTCAGTTTCAGCCCCTCGTACAGATTGAACCCGGGAATGCTCCTGGCAGAGCCTTTGCCGGCGCCATTTCGGGTGGAAATCAGAATCACGGGCCGATAGTATCGATCGGCCAACTTGGCTGCAACGATACCGAGAACCCCTTCATGCCACCGGGTGTCGGAAAGGATAATGGCGGGGCGTTGGGTTAAGTCCGGATAGGATAACGGCAGGCGGTCTCGAATTTGTTTTAAAATATCTTTTTCGATCGATTGCCGTTTCGCATTCATCCCATTGAGCGTATCGGCGATCGTTCTTGCTTGCGCCGAATCCCGGGTTGTCAGCAGTTCGATGGCGCATTGGGCGTGATCAATTCTGCCGGCCGCGTTGAGGCGGGGTGCTAACCGGTAGGAGATATCATCTTCGCTGGCAACCGGGTCGCGAACGGCCGCAGCCGAGAGCAATGCCTGAATACCGGGCCGAAGACCGGCATTGATCACCTCCAGCCCGATTTTGGTGAGAATCCGGTTTTCTCCGGTAAGGGGGACAATGTCTGCCACAGTTCCCAGTGCCACCAAATCACAGGCGTTTTTTAAGTTCGGTTCGGGCCGATCCATCCAAAATCCCATGTCTCTTAAGTACTTACGCAGGCAGATGAGAACGAAATACACCACCCCGACACCGGCCGCGTCGTCGAATCCGGCGGTGCAATCCGTGCGCTTGGGATTGATCACGGCGAAGGCATCGGGCAGTGTTTCCGGAACTTGGTGGTGGTCCGTGATGATCAGATCGATTCCCGCTTGCTTGGCCGCAATGGCCGCTTTGTGACTGCTTATTCCGCAATCCACTGTGATAAGCAGTTGATAGTGATTGGGTGCGACGTAATCGTGAATGTGTTTTTCTCGAAGCCCGTATCCTTCAGAGACCCGATGCGGCACGTAATAGTCCACGAGTCCGCCGGCTGCGCGTAGAAACTCATAAAGCAGTACCGTTGCGCTGATACCGTCCACATCGTAGTCCCCGAAGATATGAATTTTTTCTTTCCGGACAATCGCGGCGTGTATTCTGCGGACGGCCCGGTCCATATCCTTGATGCCGAATGGTGAGCGAAGATTTTTTAACGCTGCATGAATGAAGGCCTGCGCGTCGGCAAAAGAGGAAAGGTTGCGATTTACCAGAACACCCGCCGTAACCGGGTGGCATTTGAGGGCCTCACACAAGTGCCGCACGGTTTCTTTGTCCGGCGTCAGAATCTGCCACTGCTCTTTCATAGATCCGCGATATACCCCAAAACAGGCAATTCGACAATCATAAATGTTCCCTGTGGGCTTTTTGGCGGGTGGTCAGGATTTAGGTTGAAATAAAAAGGAAGATGGTGTTACCCTGATAAAAAAGATGGAGACAAATCGCTTATTCACGCCATGGAAACACTGAAACGATACTATCGAATGGATCGCAGGGCGATTTACCTGCTTCGGTTCCTGTTGGAAGCCTATGACGGCATTGCAGGCCTTAGCACGTTGGATTCAAAGGACGGATTGGTGGTACTTTATGTGGCGCCCGGATGTGAACCAGAGACAGATGCGCTAATTGAAGAAATGCAACAAGAGGCGATGATGCGGCCGATTGCGGCGATGAAAGAAGCAGAAGAAAACGAGCTGTTGACTCGTTGTGAAATGCTTTTGAGAAATAGTGAATGAAAAAAAAATACCTATATATTCAGACCATCGGATGCCAGATGAATGTGTATGATTCCGATCAGATGGCCCAAAGTCTTGGTGCGGTGGGGTTTGAGAGGACCGAGACGATTGAGGCGGCGGATGTCATTTTGCTCAACACCTGTTCCGTGCGGGAAAAAGCCGAACAAAAAGCCTTTAGTTTTTTGGGGCGGCTGGCGGAGTTAAAGGGAAAAAAGCCCGAACTGATTATCGGCGTGGGCGGATGTGTTGCCCAGCAGGAGGGTGAAAAAATTCTTCGTCGGGTTTCTCATGTTGACCTTGTTTTCGGAACCCGGACGATTCATCGGCTGCCGGAAATGGTTCAGAAAATTGCCGAAAAAAAATGCCGCATCGTCGATCTGGAGATGGCTGAAACGTGCATGGAACAGGCCCCGGAAAAAAGAGGCGTCCTTGATGCACGGCCGTCTCGGTTTGTCACCATTATGCGGGGATGTGATAATTATTGCGCCTATTGTGTCGTCCCCTTTGTCCGGGGCCGTGAAACCAGCCGGGAACCTGAAAAAATACTGGCGGAGATTAAATCCCTGGTCGCGGCCGGCGCCGGCGAAATTACGCTGCTCGGGCAAAACGTCAACAGTTACGGAAAAAAAGAGGGGCTATGCTCCTTTCCCGAGTTGCTGGCGCAGGTCAATGAAATTAAAGGGCTTGTTCGAATTCGGTTTACCACGAGCCATCCCAAGGATCTCTCAGATGAACTGATGGATGCGTTCGCTCGGCTTGACAAACTGTGCCATCATATTCATCTTCCGGTTCAGTCGGGGTCAAATCGCATTTTGCAGATAATGAACCGTCGCTACACGCGGGAAATGTATCTGGAGAAAATCCGCAAATTGCGTGCCGCGTGCCGGGATATCGCGGTTTCGTCGGATTTTATCGTGGGCTTTCCCGGTGAAACGCGTGCCGATTTTGAAGATACCCTTGGTTTAATTAAAACCGTTCAATACGACAGCGTGTTTGCATTTATATATTCAGACCGACCCCATGCGCCGGCAGTCCATTTTAAAGGAAAGCTTCCCGAAGAAGAGAGAAAAGAAAGACTTCAGGAATTGCTGGCTCTTCAAAGCCGGATTACCGACGAAAAGAACCGGGCGATGGTCGGTTCCATCGTGAGCGTTCTGGTCGAGGGACCGAGCAAGCAACATGGCGGCGTTGAGGGGTGGGGAATTTCATCGACCCCGCAATGGAGCGGACGGACAACCGGTAATAAAATTGTTAATTTTTCCGTTGAGGATAAGGCGGCTTGTTTTGACTTGACCGGAACTCTGGTGGATGTTCGAGTTGAAAGGGCGATGGCTCATTCTTTGTGGGGAAGACCTTGCGGTTCGGACCTTTCATTGTCCCCCAAGAAAGGAGTTAACAGCTATGCTGCATAAAGCCAGTGTTGCGGGCATGACCATGGATCCGGCATCGAACAGTCCGATTATTTTTCTTAAAACGGAGGATGACGGCGAGGTCATCCCCATTTGGATTGGGCTCCTTGAGGCCACCTCCATCGCCTCGGTGCTGCAAAGCATCAAATTTGATAGGCCGATGACGCATGATCTGTTTAAAAATGTCCTGGAACGGGTACAGGTCGATTTGTTAAAAGTAGAAATCTGCGATATTCATGACAATACGTTTTTTGCCCGCCTTCATTTTGCCTCTGATGCGTCGCGATTTGAAATGGATGCAAGACCCAGTGATGCCATCGCCATCGCCCTGCGGTTGAGCGCGCCGATTTATATTGACGACAAGGTGATCGAAAAATCGAAAATACAGGGGCCGGAAGGCGAGCTGACCGATAAGAGCCTGGAGGGCAAGAAGTGGGCGGAATATTTAGAAAGCCTTTCTCCGGACGCTTTTGGAAAATATAAAATTTGACGAAACGGTCATCTGTTTTCAGTGGTGAATTTTCCAAAAAATTCTCAAATTTAAGTACTCAAATTTAAGTTGACAAATGGGAAAATTGGTATTATTCCGCTGTATCGAGAAAAAAACCGTCCCCTGCGCTGTTAATATTTTCCTAATGCTGTTGTGGTCTGATTGTGGGTACTGTTCTAGTTATTGATGATGAGAAAGCCATTACCGACATGCTGCATCGGGCATTGACCCGTTTTGGCTTTGAGGTGCTGGTTGCGGTAGGTGGTGAGCAAGGCGTTGCGCTGTTTGATCAATTCCATATTGATGTCGTTTTGACGGATGTGATGATGCCCCGATTTGGTGGTGTCGAGGTTGTTAACCATATTCGCAGGTCGGATAAAAAAAAGACCCCCGTTATCGCCATGTCCGGAACCCCTGCACTTTTGGGGACGCATGATTTTGATTTGATACTCCCCAAACCCTTTTCCATATATGAACTTTTGGCGCATCTTCGGCGGGTTTTCCCGGAAGGCGTAGGACCTAATTCTGCCGGGCATAATTGATCACCTGGTTTAGAATCGTATCCAGGTCCGTTTTGGGCTCAAATCCAACGGCTTTCCGTATTTTATCGATGCCCGGCACCCGCCGCTGCATATCCTCAAAATCTTTTTCGAACACCTCATCATAAGGGATAATCTTTATAATCGACTCGGATTGCGCCGCCGCGATAGTTTTTTCAGCCAACTGTAAAATGGTGGTTTCTTCATCCCCTCCGATATTAAACACTTCTCCGGCCGTGTGGTTCGAATCCATAAGCGATATGAGTGCCTGAACCACGTCTTTGACGTACGTGAAGGTGCGAGTTTGTGTGCCGTCGCCATACACTTGGAGCGGCTCGTTTTTAAGCGCCTGGCTGACGAATCTGGGCAACACCATCCCGTATGCGCCGGTTTGGCGGGGCCCTACCGTATTGAACAGGCGGGCGATGACCACTTCGAGTCCCTTGGTGCGATAATAGGCCAGCGCCGTAAATTCATCGATTAATTTTGAGGCTGCATAGCTCCACCGGAATTTGGTAGACGGCCCATAAATAATATTATCGGTTTCGACCAAGGGCGCATGCGTATGCTTTCCGTAGACCTCCGATGAGGAAGCGATCAATACCTTTTTTTTAAATTTGGCGCAGAGCTCAAGTACGTTTTCCGTTCCATGAATATTGACTTTGATGGATTCAAGTGGGTTGTCAAGTATGTAGCGAACGCCGACCGCAGCGGCCAAGTGAAAGACAACATCGCAAGTCCCTACTAACTCCAGCATCAGATCGTAGTTAAAAATGGTGTCCGTGTACATGTGAAGCCGGTTTTTATATCGTACATCTTTCTGAAACAATTTTATATTATTCAGGGCGCCGGTTGACAGATTATCAACGATATACACCGTGTCCCCGTTTTTCAAGTATGCTTCTGTGAGGTGTGATCCGATAAATCCGGCGCCGCCGGTGATTAAAACACGCATGCCGAGCTCCTGTTCATATCATTGGGCAAAAAAACGCCACTTTCTACTGAAGATGGGTAAAATACGCAATTAATATTTCCCGCTGTTCCTTGATTATGTCGACGGTGTTGATTACCATAGGCTAAGTTAAAAGGAAATAAGCGGGTGTCTCCTAATCCGGCAAAGCCGGATGCTGGAATGCTGGGATGCATAAAAGCAATCTTTCACCTTCGGCGAATATACACGCAAAAGCGTGCATGTTGCTGATACGGGGTTTAATCAATAAGGAATGCAGTGCCCGATTTACCCGCAAAAAGGAGGATGCCATGAACAACTCGAAGACCTTTACCTGTGAAAATTGCGGCAGCCGGAAAGTGCTTGCCGATTCGAAAGACTCTCCCCCGAAATGTTGCGGCCGGCAGATGACGGTGCTGCCCCTGCCGGTATGTGAATTGTCCACCACGGCCGAACACGCCAGGTTGGCCGAATCCATAGAGCCGTGTGATGATGGCCGTTCGGGCGCTTAAAGAAATAGACCATTTTCGTAAATAACGGTTCTGCCACCTGATTTCAAATGGGCGGTGACGCGTTTGGGTTGTGTATTGACAAGATCCCAGTGAAGTGCCGAGTGGTTGAAACCCAATTTTTTCTTCAGTTCGGGCGTAAGAGAGGCGGGGGCGCCGTTAAATGAGTCAGAATAGGACGCACCGAGCGCAATATGGCAATTCCCGAATTTCCCACCGTAATTTTCGTCATAAAGGGTGTTTGCCATAAAGGCATTGATTCGGGAAAAGCGTTTATCGGTCAATGAGAATTCGCCAATTCGGCACGCGCCGCTGTCCATGGAGAGCTGATGGTTGACGAACGCCTCACCCACCTCGGCGCGGACGGAGACGGCTTTTCCATTGGCAAATTCAAGCCGGACCCCCCGGACATAGTTTCCGCTGCGATAAGAGGGTTGGTCCGCGTAGTAGCGGCCGTGCGTGCCGTGCCAATCGGGTGAAAGAAAAAGCTCAAAACTCGGTATGTTATGCCCTGAAATGCCGAGCCATTTTCTTTTCGCGCCGGGAGTGACCGTTAAATCGACATCGCTTGACTCGATATGGAAATGGTCGATGGCCAGCCGGTTGAGCCGATCTTTTATTTCGCCGGCCGCGCGATGAATTTCGCGCCAGTGATGGACAGGGTCTTTCCGGTCCAGAAAGCACGCTTTTGCGATTTGAGCGCCGTAGGCTTTTATGCCCATGCCCGCCTGACGGGATAGTTCCGCTGTGGGCAGCGTACACAAGGTCCAACTGAAAAGCCCCTTTTCCTCGCGGCTGTCTAAAATGTCCCTCAGGTATTTCTTAGCGACGGTTGCTTTCGCGATTTTTGACGGATCCGTATCCGCAAGGTGCGTGATAGACACCGGGGCATGGAGAAAAATGCTGCCGTTGAGATGTTGGTACAAGGCATCATCGCCGGGTACGCGAAAGACGAGTTGCTTTGAATTGGCCGATGTGTAGAACTGCTTTTCCATAACCGGCGTTAAGCCCGCCCGCTGAATCGGATGAATTCCCATTTCAAGCAGCTTGGCGTACAAAATTTCGGCCAGCCGAATCGCCGGCATATCATACCGGATTAAAACGACCTCATTTTTTTTGATTCGGCCATTACGGGCGGTGTGAAGCCCCCACAGCAAAACGTCCGCATAACGCTGAAGTTGTTTTTCCGTCAGCATGGATTGTCCTCCATTAGTATGTACCTATTTGAGAATCCCATCGCTCGGCCAGCTGCCGCTTTCGAATGGATAAACTATCATCAATTTCTGAATCATTCGATGCCATCCTTTAGAAAGAACCGGTGGTATTCGGATTCCGAGAGATTTTCTTTGAGCATTCGGTTGATCAGGTTGAAAATATCTTCCAGGGCACGATTCGGCAATTTAGGAATCAGGTGCTTGATCAGCGCATCGTCGCTGAATTTTTGCAGATAATAAATCACCGTGTTTTCATCGGTTTGCCGGTCCAGTCCAAATCCAACCAGGCCGGCATATTCCTCTACAAAAGTGTGAGAGTGGATTCCCATGTCATTGCATCCGCGGTAAATGGTTCAAAGCCCTGTCACCTGGTGGCATATTTCAGGTGCGCGACAAGGTATGACGATTGCCTGAACCATACGGTAACGTATCGGTCCGGTCAAGCGGGCTTCATAAAAAAAGTGAAATGCGAACGGGCAAGCAAGCCAAGGCTTTTTGCTTGACGGGATGGGCGAAAAGCGCTTATTCCCTGTTCACTTGCAACAAGAGACTTTGATCACAATGAATTCACCCTTTGCCACCATTCAAACGACTCCCGATATGACCCTGCGTTATGGATTTTGGCCGTCCGAAACCGAGCGGCGCCGGGGAACCCTGTTGCTTTTAAACGGCCGTGCCGAGTTTATGGAGAAGCATTTGGAAACCGTCGGGGAATTGAACGAACGCGGGTTTGATGTTTACAGCCTGGATTGGCGGGGGCAGGGCGGATCTTTACGCCAGCTTCCAGACCCCCACAAGGGGTATGTAGCCTGTTATGAAGATTATCTTGCCGATTTGTCGGTTTTTTATCGGAAGATCCTTCATCCCCGAGGTCATCGGCCCCTCTTTCTTCTGGCTCACTCCATGGGGGGGCATATCGCGCTAAGATTTTTTCGTGCGCAGCCCGATGCCTTTAGTAAAGCGGCGCTTATATCCCCGATGATCGATATCCACACCTCCCCGTTGCCGGCGTCTGTGGCGAGAGTAATCACCCGCTTTGCCATTCAGGGTGGTTTCGCCGAACAGGTTTGCTTCGGCGCCGGGGGATATTCCGAAAAACGGGTGCGTTTTAAAAACAACCCGCTGACTTCGGATGCCCGGCGCTTTTGGGCGGCGCAGGATATTATGAGGCAGAACCCTCACCTGACTGTTGGCAGCGTCACCTGGGCATGGCTGGCAGCCACGTTTCGATCTATTGACCGGTTGAAGCGAAAAGGGGAGGCGGAGCGTATACAAACGCCCTTGTTAATGATCTGTGCGCAGAAGGACCGAATTGTTTCCCTGTCTGCGCAACGCTTGATTTCGTTACGCCTGCCGA
Organism: Desulfobacterales bacterium; assembly: GCA_034003325.1. Taxonomy (NCBI): domain Bacteria; kingdom Pseudomonadati; phylum Thermodesulfobacteriota; class Desulfobacteria; order Desulfobacterales; species Desulfobacterales bacterium. The sequence goes on along the minus strand of JAVEYW010000016.1, from coordinate 47,596 downwards.
ATTGCCGGTTTACAATTCTGCCGGGTGCCCGGCATGAAATTTTATGCGAAACCGATGCGATTCGGGCCTGTTTTTGGAAGGAATTCGATGCGTTTTTCGGAAAAAAGGGTTTACCATAAGCCTTTTTATTTTTCCCCTTTCTTTTTTATAAGAGTTACTATATAGGAAAAACGACTGATTCGAAAAAACACCCATGACGAATATGGTTTTGATTTTATTAACCAGACACATTTTCACGCCCCAGTTGATTGCGTTCGCTCCATATAGTCACAGGCGAAGATTCGCCTTTCCATCAAAAATTGATGTGCGGTCTTGCCGGCCCTTCGTGTTACTGAGACGCAGGCAGTGTGTTATAAGCCACTTAATCGGGAAAGAATAAGATGATCGACAAGGAATTTAATAAAGAATTTAATGATGAACCCGGCATGATGCGACCCGATGAGGAAGAAAATTATTTTGAACCCAACCCTTACGAATCGTCGAAGCGGCGTAATCGCTCTGTTTCTCAAAAGTTTTTCAGCCGTGCGGAAACCCCTTTTATCGTCATTGGCGCGTTGTTGCTCCTTTTCATTCTGATATTTCTTGTCTTCAGCCGAAAGGACGCAACGGATGAAACCGAACCCAAGTTTGCGCTTTTAGAAGAGCGACTGGCGAGACTGGAAGAGCAAATGGCGACGATTCCGGAAATTAACGGGGTGGTGGGTAAACTTGAAAAGCAAGTGGCGATCTCTGAACGGTATGCGGATCGGTTTGAGCATATGGAGGCGTCCATTACCATGATGACGGATAAATTGGCCCGGGATTTGGCGGAGCTGAAAAAGGTATCGTCGCAGCCCGTGAAAAAGGACGCCCCTGCGCCTGCGCCGGTTCGCGCAGAGAAGCGTCCCGCGCCCGTAAGCAAGCCCGTTTATCATGTCGTTAGCGCCAAGGAAACCCTGTATAGTATCAGCAGACGCTATAATTCGACGGTGGATGAATTGCGGCGTTTAAACAAGCTTTCCGAAAATGACGCCATTCAGCCCGGTCAGAAACTGGTGGTTAAAATAGGCAATGGGAAAAAATAATAAGGGTTGCCGATCAATCACCCGTATTGCCGCGGGGTGCCGTGCCGCAAGTGCGTGGCTCTTTTTTGTCAGCGTGATGATTGATTGCCGGCCGGCGCTTTGCCAACACATCTATCGATGGGAAAATGACCGAGGGGAGGCTTTTTACAGCAATGTGTCTGCCCCGAAGGAATCGAATTCATACCCTGTTCTTCTAATCAAGGAGGAACGGGGTGACGTGCCGTCCCCTGAAAATGCTGCTAAAAATGGTTCTGCCGGCGTAAGATTATCAACGGGCGGAATGGCCGGCGTCCGCGATGCATCCCTTCCATCCCCGACCGATCGGTTGCGGGAGCGAATAAGCAGCAGAAAAATAGAAATCGGCGAAATGGAACGACATCTGGCGAAACGATCTCATGACGAGCGGTTGCGAAGAAATCTGATGCGAAAAAAGCGGTATCTTGCGGAAGAGCTGAAGTGTTTATCTGAACTTAACCCCTGATGAAGTTGTAAACGGCAGCAAATCTGTCGATTATGCGCGCAATTCTGAAAAAAAACGACCAGCTCGCCATGACGATGCTGGAATTGATCATTGCGCTGGCCGTTCTGGCAAGCCTGAGCGCAGTGGTCTTGCCGTGGTTTTTTCACACGACGTTGCCCCGCTACCGGCTCAAGCATGCCGCGCAGCGGCTTGTTTGCGATATGCTTTACGCGAAAATGAGAGCCGCTGCCACCAACCGACAACACCGGATCATATTTGACGTTCATGAAAATACGTACCGGCTTGAATCCGGGGATCGTTCCAGTCAATCCACGGCATGGCATTCGGAAGCCCGAGAGGGGCGATTTTCGGACCCGCAAAACGACGCCTATTTTCCGGGTGTCCGGATTATTGCCGCTACGCAGGACCAAATTATTTTCAGCCCCACGGGTGCGCAAACGCTGATGAGCATCACCCTGGCGCAAGCCCGCGATCAGCGCATCAAGATTTCCGCCGCCATCGCGGGCCAACTTCGAATGGAAAGATCGAACTGATGCCGCAAAACCAGATGACTGAGTCCGGTTTTTCTCTTTTGGAGGCGGTTTTCGCCCTTGGGCTTTTTTCTCTTTGCATGTTGGCGACAATTCAAATGGCGGGAATGATTTTTCGCACAAACCAGCTCGCCCGGGATTTTGATGCGGCGCTATACCTGGCCGAAAACAAGATGGAAGAGATAATATCGCGCAGCTATTCAGACATTCTCGATTGCGATGAGCCGAACGGGTGCGCCGGAGTGCCGGGCGGGTCGATGGTGTTTCAGCGGCGAGTCCGGGTTTCGGAGCAAGCCAATCCGCAACGCAAAACGATAACTGTAACCGTAAGCTGGTGGGAGGGTGATGCTCACCGGGTCGAGCTGGCTTCCATCATTTTGCCGTAATCCGGCTTCGCCGAAAGCGAAAAACTTGAAGCCGGGACGCTGGGAAGCTTTAAGGAAAAAATCACGATGGCTCAGATACAGCCCTCTACCGACTGCGGATCCAACGGCCTGACATTGGTTGAAATACTGGTGGCAATGCTCATCTTGAGCATTCTTACGGGGGGCCTCTATTCGTTTTTTGCGTCCGAGCAGCGGGCTTATGAACGGGCATATTTGGTTCAGGAACGGGATCAGAACCTTCGCTTTGCCATGAATACCCTGAAGCGGGAGTTGACCGAGGCAGGCTGTTATGCCGCCGGCGATACCCTGGTGCAGCATCTTTCAGACTGGATTCCCGACGCATTTATCGTTAACTCACCCCTTCGTGTGAGAATGGACCATAACCCGAAGATCACGTTGGGCGAGGAAAACGAGCCGGATATGATCAGCTTTCTCTCGACGGTGCCTACGAATAGCAATCCCACCACGCTTTTCTTGCCGGCTTCCGGCACGCGCCTCACCACGGTGCTGTCCGAAAGCAAATTGAAAGAACAATTTATGCCGGGTGACATTTTTCGGCTGGGGGAGGAGCCGGTCTATGCGCGGGTTACGGGAATCGTGAAAAAAGAATTGGAAATTGATACGGATCCGGCGCTTTTAGGAAATCAGCCATGCGAAAAATATTTTCCGGCGGGAACCGTGATTGGGGAGATCAGCATGGTCACTTACACCGTGTTCAACGCTGTGAATGACCCGCAATTCAGGCGGCACACCAAGGGCCGGCCGGTATTGAAACGACGTGTCAATTCGGGCGGGTTTCAACCGGTCGCGGAAAATATACTTGATATGCAACTGGGCGTGGAGGCGGATGGCTGTATTCGCGTTTCTTTGACCGGGCAGACGGATGCCACCTCGTTACCCGGAACCGCCATGGCAGAAGGCGGGGTGATCACAAGAACCTGCCGGGTTCGGTTGCGTAACCTTTCGCAAATCGGAATCGGATCAGAATGCCCACTGCCAGCTCTGCCTGAAAATGTAAATGTAGCCGCCGCGTTGGATGAAAATAATCCCTGCCGGATTTCTTTGACATGGGATCCCGTGTCATTGGATGCAGAAGGAGAAAGTTTAGACGAAAATACTTGCTGCGTAACAGGATATCGCGTGTTTTTTGATGTTGCACCGCAGGCTTTTGGCTATAGCATGGATGTGGCGGCCGATTCGGAACTTAATGTTACCTTGGATGTTCGCGCCATTCCCGCCGATGTGTATTATGTGAGCGTGGCTGCTGTTAACGATGGGGGGCTCGGAGAAAAGACTGCCGAGATACGGGTGCGCGATCTTTTTGCTCCGCCTGCGCCAAGCGGGTTAAGTGCGGTGTTGAACGCGGACGAAAGCGTATCTTTGGCTTGGGAAGCGCCCTTGAGCTGTGATCTGGCCGGTTTTCATGTGGTTCGCAAAATAGGGGTTTTGGGCGACGATTTGCGCATTTCAAACGGCCTGATTCCCTCGCACACGCTGCTTTTTACGGACACATCCCCCCCGGCCGGGGAAACCAGCCGGTATACGGTTCTGGCGGAGGACCACGGATTTAATGTCAGCGCTCCCTCGGAAGCCGCCACCCTATTTATTCCCGATGCTCCGCCGCCGGAGAGCCCATGATGATAGACCGAATGACGGATAAACATGGATCTGTGATGGTTCTCTGCCTCATGGTGTTGGGTGTGCTGGGCGTTATGAGCCTTTGGGTGCTTAAAACCGCTTTTTTAAACCGGTTGATTGCGCACAACCAAGTGAGGCAGGTTCAGTCATTTTATCTGGCCGAGTCGGGTCTTAAGATAGCGGTTGCCGGGATTCAGGGCAATCCCCTCTGGCGGGGGGAGGATTTCGAAGCCTGGCCCGCAGCCACCGGCGAGCTATCCTTGACCGGTCTGAAAGGAACTTACGCGGTCACCGTGTATGATGCGACAAATGATGGGAACGGCCGGTGGGATTCCCGGTTACCGGGCGGCGTTCTTCGTATTGTCTCTGAAGGGAGCCTGGCGACGTCCTTTCAGGAGCTCTCTTGCAGCGTTCGGCTCACCCCGTCTGCGGCTCACGCGGCCCATTCGCCGAAAATCGCCGTTATATCGTCAGGGGACATTGCGCTGTCGGGAGGTGCCGTTCCGGTGATGGGGTTCGATGAGCTGGGACGTCCGGATGCGGCCATGATTCAAGCCGATGCCGTTTTGCCGGAAATTAACCCGATTGCGCTGAAATCTCTGGCGGACGAGGCCGTCGATGCGCTGGACGACGAGATTTTTGACACCTGTTTCAGAACGCGTGAGCGATTCTGGCGGGATTCCCCCGCGGATACGCAGCCCTATATCACCTGGGTCAGAGGCGATCTCACTATTTCGGGAAATCGCCGGCTTCAGGGGATTTTTTTCGTGGAGGGCGAGCAAGTGTCCCTTTCCGGCGATGCCACCCTTCATGGCGTGCTGTATGCGCCCAATGCCCGCAATATTATCCTACCCGAAGGCGACTTATCCACTCCGCAGCATCCGATCATGGGCCAGGTTCTGGCCGGGCAAGGCGGCGTTCAGGGCACCGGCGATTGCCTGGGGGTTCAACTCGTGGGAGAGTATGTGGATGCGTTCAACGATGCGAGCAGCAGTGTCGTGAGCGCATCGGTTATTCCCGGAAGCTGGCGCCAACCCTGACTTCCAAAAGAATTACCGGGAGCGAAATAACGCCTTGTAACCACCCTATTAATTGAATTTAAACTACAATATAGAGTAGTCGCTATTAAAGCCATCAACCTGATATGGTGATTTAAGCGTCGAATTCGCTTTTTGATGCGCCCATCAAAGGAACAAGAGTATTAAATAAATTAATAGCCAAGATGAAAATACCGCCACCGGTATCACCACCCGTTGCCTTATCTATCATGGGGGGGCAAAAAAGGGGTAAGACTGCTAACGCCTTAATGTGTTTCAACAATTTAATATAATAGATAAAATACATACTTTTTCAAGGTGGTTGGCTGCTGGATGGATGCGTTGGTTAACTGTTGGCATCATCTTTGTATGGAATCAGGGTGAACTCAAGCCTTCGGAGAATGGAAATGATAAAATTACTTAAAAGCAACAACGGGTTCACGCTCATTGAAGTAATGATCGTGATCTCTATCCTGGGGATTATAGCGGGCGTCGGGGGTGCCGGGCTTAACCGTTGGCTTCCGGATTATCGCCTGAAATCATCAGTTCTCGATATTAGATCGATGATTCAGTCCGCCCGACTTGAAGCGGTCAAAAACAATGCTGATGTTTTTATCCGGTTTGATTCAAACACGCGTGTTTGTTCATCCTTTTTAGACAATGCGACCGATGCGCCTAACAGGGGAATCCTGGATGGGGGGGATAACCCGGTTATGAATCTTGCCATGCCTGCGGGAATTGTAATTATCGACCTTTTCGGCGTGGTCGCCCCGGTTGTCGATGTGACCATTAACAGCCGGGGATTTTCAACCTTGGCGGGTGAAATCCATCTTAAAAATGCGCGGGATACCTATCAAGGGGTTAACCTGACGCTTGCCGGAAGTAGTCGGATAATACGAAGCGCGGACGGCGGCGTAAGCTGGAATTAGCCCGTATTTTGAGCGGTTTCGTGCTGTTTTTCGGGAAGGGATGAAGCATATGGAACGTAAGGTCAAGTCGATGGCGGTGAGCAGCAGGGGTTTTACGCTGGTGGAGTTGCTGATTGGGATTGCAATATCCTCTGTTGTGGTGGCAGCGGCTTACTCCGTCTTCAGCTCTCAACAAAAAGCCTATACGGTTCAGCAGGGGGTGGTCGATATTCAGGAAAATCTGCGGGCCGGATTATATTATTTAACCCGCGAAATTCGGCTGGCTGGATATAATCGTCTCGAATTTTCGACTAAAGAAGCAGTGGGCATTATTGAGGCGGGATCCGGTAAGGTTCGGTTCACTATGGATATATATGATGGCGTGGACGATGACGGGGACGGCATGGTGGTCAATGATGTGGACGAGATCGGATTTTGCGATAAGGCGCTGAATTCACCGGGAGAAGATATTACCTATGCGCTGGCTGGAGACGCCGCGGGGGACGGCGTTCCCGATATGGTTGCCGCGGGGGGGACGCCGCAACCGACGGTTTTGCAAAGGAATGACACGCTGGCCGGAGGAGGTCCCGATACGCTCGTAGAGAATGTGGAGGCCATCGCCTTTGCCTACGCTTTTGATGACAACGATGATGGTAGACTCGATTTTGTGGATACCAATGGTAACGGCATCCAGGATGCCGGGGAGCCGACGATATGGGCGATCGATACGGATAATGATAGATGGCTTGACACAAGTTTGGATACGAATGCCGATGGGGTCATTGACGTGAATGATGCGCCGGGGGGGGTGGCCCTTGCCATTGCCGACCGGGTGCCTATCGGGCAGATTCGGGCGGTTCAAATCTGGATGCTGGTGAGAAGTCCGAGCCGGGATGAAAGCTTGGTGGACCAGTCAACTTATGTGATCGGGGATAAAAGACTGGTCGCGAATGACAACTTCCGAAGGCGCTTGCTCACCGCATCAGTGGTTTGCAGAAATATGGGGGGATAAACGGACATGAAGATAATCAAACCTTGTTTCGGCGTTGAAAGTGTGCCGGGTGTGAGAGGAAAGAAGTCTATAGGACTTGACCGGAACGGATTTTCAATTGTCGAAGTGATGATCGGAATTGCGATTTTTTCCATCGGGGTTCTCGCCGTGGCCAATATGCAGATTTCCGCTATGCAGGGGAATACCTCCGCCCGGCAATACACGGAAGCCTCCACTTGGGGAATGGATAAAATCGAAACCCTGATGATGCTTCCCTATAATCATTCGGACCTGAATGACACGGATGGCGACGGCGGTGCGGGGGATCGGGGGCTTTTTGATGTGACCGCGGCAAGCGCTGATCATATCGAAAATGATCCGAGCGGCCAGTACACGCTTTACTGGAATGTAGCGGTGGATGATTTGATCGAGCGCACCAAGACCGTGTCGGTGATTATTATTTGGCGCGGAAACGGCATGCAACGCAGCGTTTCCATGCAGCGAGTGGTGCCGGAGATCATTTGAAAAGCATGAAAGAGAGGATGGATATGGGCGCATTTACAGCCGGCCGCTATGACCAGAAGGGATCCGTGATCCTAATCGTCATGATGGTGTTGGCGCTTGTTACGATTATCGGGGTCAGCGCCACCAACATGTCGGTGGTTGAGCAAAAGATAGCGGGAAATGATAAAAATTATAAGATCGTTTTCTATCATGCCGAAAGCGGGAATTATGGCATGGCTAAATGGGTGTCCCGAGTGCTTGATGATGACGAGGTGTCCTTGCAGCCGACCACTCTCCATAGGTTTGAACTTGCAATGGGGCAGACCGGCGCCGCTCTGAAGGATGAGGCGTATGATTATGATGGCGCGTATGATTCGACAGACGACCTTACTTATACGATGAAGAGCGGTCGGAAGAACCCGGATGACGGGACGCTTCAAACCGTTACGAGCAATGTGGGGATTAACCTCGACCGGTTAAAGGCTCAGCAGGTAAAAGGGGGGGGCGCGGAATTCGGTACTGGTGCATCTGGCGTTGGGGAACGGGCGGCCATTGAAATTCCCTATTGGTTCACCACCCAAGCCGCGGGCTCGGGCGGCGCCAGAGCGTCTATTACGTCAAAGTATATAAAATTGTTGGGTATTCCTGGAGGGTTGTAGAATGAAAGGTGAGACGATGAAAGACCATAATAAGGCATTTCAGATGGTAAGAGCGATCCTGATCGCCTCTTTGATGTTCGCGGGGTCACAATCGGCTCACGCGGTTACGCCGATTCAATACCAGGCGGTGCCCATTGTGGGGGCCAAAAGCATTCCTCCCTTGGTCATGCTTGTTATGGGGCGTGACCATAAACTTTATTATGAAGCATATAACGATGCGTCGGACCTTGATGGAGACGGCCAGTTGGACATACGCTATAACCCGGCCATCGAGTATTATGGCTATTTTGACAGTTACAAGTATTATGAATACGTCGCCGGCAATAAACGGTTTGAAGCTGTCGGTCCCACCATAAACGGAAAAGAAAAACCTGCCGGTGCCTATTGGAGTGGGGATTATTTAAATTATTTGACCATGTCCCGTATTGATACCGTCAGAAAAGTTCTTTACGGCGGGTATCGTTCTACCGACACAGCGGATCGAACCGTGCTGGAAAGAGCCTATATCCCCAATGATGCCCATTGCTGGGGCAAAGAATATTTAGATATTGCAACGGATGGGTACGATATCAGTAAATATACGCCCTTTAGTCTACCGGCCGCGGGCAAACGGCATCTTTTCGCCAGCGGTTCGCTTGTTGCTCCGGGTGCTGCAACTTACGCCCCCTTATTGCGGGTAAAACTGAACAGCGACAAGCGTATTTGGACATGGGTGTCGGCTGAGAGCGGAACCGGTATTATGGGCGATACATTGGTAGGCGCGCCCGAGCATCAATATGAAGTGCGTGTGTTGGTATGCGATTCAGCCAGTCCGGAAGGAAATTGCAAGCAGTACCCGGATGGCAATTATAAGCCTACCGGTCTATTGCAACGGTATGGGGAATCTGAACGAATGTATTTTGGTCTTTTAACAGCCTCTTATGGGAATCACCTGTCAGGCGGGGCTCTGAGAAAGAATATCGGGCCGATTTCCGATGAAATCAATCCCGATACCGGCCAGTTTAAATACAAATCGGATGCATCGATTAAGGGAATTGTTAAAACCATCGATAATTTTCGCATCATTGGATTTAATCATGGCACCCATTATTGGGATCAAACCATATACAGCCGTCCCATTAATGAAGGCGAAAATTACATGTGGGGAAATCCCGTTGCGGAGATGATGTATGAAAGTCTTCGATATTTCGCCGGTGCTGAAAAAACGAATCGGTTTTCCACTTTGGTTTCGGATGGAAACGACAGAGGGCTGAATCTTCCTTTGGAAGCGTGGCAAGACCCTTACGGCACATATCCGGCTTGCGCCAAACCGGTGATGCTGGTTATCAGTGATATCAATCCCTCTTATGATACGAACCAGTTGCCCGGGGTTGACGGCAATTTCAATGATGGTTTTGTCGAGAATTTCGGCGCGTTGAATGTGGCTTCCGGCCTTGCCCCCATCTCTGCCAACGAGGGCATCAGCGGGAACAAATATTACATCGGTCAGAGTGGCGGCAGCTTTGACACCGCGTGTTCCGGAAAAACCGTAGCCGGCTTGTCCAGCATTCGGGGCTTATGTCCGGAAGAGCCGACAAAAGCGGGCGGCTATTATGCCGCCTCTGTCGCTCATTACGGCCAGATTACGGATCTAAATATCGTGGAAGGAGATCAAAAGGTCGACACTTATGCGGTAGGTCTTGCGTCCCCTTTGCCCAGGATAGAAATCCCCATGGCCAATGGGAAGATCGTCACGCTGGTGCCGCTTGCCAAATCAATTTACTCGGCCAGTGGCGGGGGTGTTGAACCGTGTCGTCCCGACTCCGGAGAGTGTGTCAAAGATTTTCAGCCGACATGCGCCATGGTGGACTTTTATGTGGAAGAACTCAGTGCTGATCACGGAAAGTTTCGAGTATCCTATGAGCATGCCGAGCAGGGGTCCGACTTTGATATGGATGCGATCATCACTTATGAATATACGAAACAACCGGATGGCAGCTTGGATATTCACATAGAAAGCGCCAATGTGAATGGCGGCAGTACCAAACAGCATTTCGGCTATATCATTTCGGGAACGGACGATGACGGCGTTTACATGGAAATAAAAAACGCAAGTCAGCCCAACAACGAGGATAAGGACTTTTATTTGGATACCCCTCCGGGGATTGGACCGAACCAGGGGGTGGCGGATCGTGCCTGGGAAGACCACACGTTTCTGCCGAACAGCACGACCAGAAACTTTACCACCGGCAATGCTCCGGCTGCCACCTTACTGAAAGATCCACTCTTTTATGCCGGCAAATATGGCGGGTTTAAGGATCAGAACGACAATGATATACCGGATCTTGAAACAGAGTGGGACACCAATCACGACGGCATTCCGGATAACTATTTTTATGTAACCAATCCGCTTCGGTTGGAAGCGCAGCTCAATGCATCGTTTGCACAAATTGCGGCTAAATCCGCTTCCGGAACCTCTGCATCGGTACTGGCTACCACCAATGAAGGGGAAGGCACCCTGATTCAAGCCTATTTCAGGCCCGTGACCGCTACGGGCACCGATGAGGTTCGCTGGATGGGATATCTTCAGTCATTGTGGGTTGATTCCCAGGGACTGATACGGGAAGACACCAACGGTAATCAACGGCTTGACTTGTCGGAAGATAAGGTTCTCGTCTTTAAATTGATCAATGGAGAAAGCAAGGTTCGACGCTATAATGTGACTGTTGCGCAGCAATATCCCGATTTAGATGCAGACGGATATTTTACGGTTGAGATGGACGATATCCTTCCCATTTGGGAAGCCGGTAGGGTTTTGGCGGATACGGACAGTTCGGATCGCAATATTCTGACTTCCGCTTTGAACGGTAGCCTGATACCCTTTGCCGACGGTAATCTTGATTCAATCAAGAGTATGCTCGGGGTCAGCAATGCGGACATCGCTCTCTTCCCGGACGCAAATATCAACCTGTTAGGCCCGGACCTGGATTTTCGGGCCCGAAGGCTGATCAACTACGTTCGAGGCGTCGATGCTCCCGGACTTCGGAACCGCGCCATCGACGGGAAGCAATGGAAACTGGGAGATATTGTCTACTCAACGCCGGTTTCGGTCAGCAAACCTGTCGAGCAGTATCATATCATTTATTCCGACCGGTCTTACGGCGCTTATGTTGAAGCACATAAGAACCGTCAAACGGTGGTATACGCGGGTGGTAACGACGGGATGCTTCACGCCTTTACGTCATGGCGGTTTAACCGGGGCACCAATACCTTTGAGGAACCGGTGGAAAAGTACGGTGCCCAAGGGTTCACCATCGGAGATGAGTTATGGAGCTATATTCCGCGGGCAGTTCTGCCGCACTTGAAATGGCTTTCGGATCCGGACTACTATCACAGTTATTATGTGGATTCGACGCCTCGGATTTTTGATGCCAAGATCGCGGGTGTGGGCCAGAATGAATGGGGGACCTTTCTTTTGCTCGGACTCAATATGGGCGGAAAGGACATTCCGGTCGATGCGGACGCGGATGGAAACACCGAAACATTTAAGCCGAGTTATACGCTGTTGGATATTACCAACCCGACAAGCCCGAAGCTTGTGTGGGAGAGAACCTACGAAGGACTGGGGATGAGCCGGTCCGTGCCTTCGATCATCAAAATCGGGGGTGACCACTTTAAGCAAAATGATGTTCGGGTACCCACGGGCAGGCCCGAGCGGTGGTTGGCCGTTTTCGGCTCCGGCCCCCAAGGGGATTTGGCCTATCAGGGAATCAGCGATCAGCCGGGTCGGGTTTATGTGGTGGATCTTAAAACCGGCGATCCGACCGGCGCCGGCGGCAACGATTATCTGTTTACCTTGAGCGACAATTCCGTTGTTAACTCGCCGGTGGCTCTGGACAAGGGGCTTAACTTTGAGGTCAATGCCATTTATCTGGGGGAATCGATCAAGGCGGATCCGGCTGACCCGCATTCAGCCTGGACTGGAAAGGCCTGGACCATCGATACCTATGAGAATTGGGACGGGGTTAATGCCAATGGTGATAGAGATCCGGACTGGTGGGAAGTGACCAATGACCCGACCGTCTGGCATCATCATCTGCTTGCCGAAGAGTTTAAACCTCTTCCGGCGGGCCCCATGATGAAACTGGGACCGATTACGGCTCCCATGGCTTTGAGCCTTGATATGGATGATAATGTCTGGGTTTATTTTGGCACCGGGCGGTATGTTTCTGAAGCGGACAAGACGGATGCGGCCCCCCAACATCTCTTTGGCATGAAAGATCCGCTTTTCCACAATGCCCGGGAGTATAGCTTTGACGGATATGTTGCCGGAGCGGCCCAGGGTATCGGAGCGGAAAAGCTTCTCAACGCCTCTCTCTACCGGGTGAAGAAAGACCGGACAATAGAGGCATACGGGGGCGGCGCATGGGGCGAAATCGGGAACTGGGATGATTTATTGAAGTTGGTGCGCCAGAACAACGGGATTTTGCCCGACGGCACGGTCGATGTGGATAATGACTGGCTTGATGGATGGAGCCGCAACCTTGAGATATCCGAGGATGTCCCCCCCCTGCCGTCAGAACGCTGCATCAGCAAGTTTTCCGTTTTGGGAGGGGCTGTATTTGTGCCAGCATACACGCCGAGTGATGATGTCTGCCATTTTGGCGGCACCAGCATTCTCTACGGTCTTTATTTCGAAACCGGCACTGCTTTCTACAAACCGCTTCTTCCGCCCAATGCGGGAGAAATTATGGAAGAAACCAAGGCGCTTGGCGAAGGCGCTCCACCTCCTATCGGCGGTATTCATATCGGGCGGGAAAAAGGCGGAAAGGCATTCCTTCAGATGAGTACCGGCGAGATTATTGAAGCTGACGTTGATCCGGCCTTTCCGTTTAAGAGTCGAATGGTCGACTGGTTTGATTAAGAAAAGCGATGACATAGAGCCAATGGCAAAGGGGTTTGGTTGGCTGAGTTCAAAGTGGATGTCAATTTTAATCCGAACAAAAAATAACACCCAATGGTTGCCGTGATAGAGGCCCATTCGGAAGAACTATCTCACCATCGGTGAGGATTTTTTCCGGATGGGCTTTTTTTTGAGCATAAAAAAGGTTGATTATCGTCCATATGATGATAACATGCTGAATATCTAATCTAATAATTTAATGAGGCATCAATTCGGACATGGGGATAATAGCCGGCCATGAAAGATCCGTTTTCTTCTAAAAGTGTATGCCAGGCGCTTCTCAACAGTGGGGTGATCACCGCGGAACAGGCGCAGGAGATTCTCCAGAAGGAGTCAAGTCTGAGAAGACGGCTTGAACACCTTCAGCAAAAGCAGCGACAAGATGAGAGCACGGACGGTGAGTTTAACCCCGTTACCTTCATTGATTTGCTGACTCCCTTGAATATTCACCGGGCCGATGACGCCTTTAAAGGGATTGACGAGGACATCATCTTCCAGGCGTTTGCGGCGGAGTGGGGCCTGCCGTTTTTCAAAATCGATCCGCTTAAGCTGGATCTGAATATTGTGACCACCACCATTCCCAAATCGTTTGCCATGAAGCATTTGGTGCTTCCCATCGCCATCAGCGACGGGTCTTTAACGGTTGCCACGTCAAATCCTTTCAATTCCGAGATCATGGAAGATATTTCCAGGGCCAGCCATATGAAGGTTCAGGCGGTGGTATCGCCCAAATCCGATATCGTAAAAATTATCAACGAATTTTTTGGGTTCAAGCGATCCATTGCAGCTGCGGAAGATCAGTTTTCGGCGCCGGGCATTGATCTGGGAAATCTGGAGCAGTACGTGCGGCTTCGATCTTCCGACGAGCTTCCCTCCAATGACCGGCACATCATCAATGCGGTCGAACATCTTTTCGGCTATGCGTTTGATCAGCGTGCCAGTGATATTCACATCGAACCCAAGCGCGAGACCTCTTTGATCCGCATGAGAATCGACGGGGTGCTCCATTCAGCGTATCACCTGCCGAAAAGCGTTCACTCCGCGATTGTGAGCCGAATAAAGAGCTTATCCCGTTTGGATATTTCGGAAAAACGAAGACCGCAGGATGGCCGAATCAAAATCGAGCGGAATGATAAGGCCGTGGAAATTCGGGTATCGGTGGTGCCTGTGGCTTTCGGCGAAAAGGTGGTCATGCGGTTGATGGACCCGGATATTTTGTTTCAGGATCTGGCGCAACTGGGGTTTTCCGGCAAGGACCTGGCACGGTACAATCGCTTTATCGACCGGCCCCACGGCATCATTCTGGTGTGCGGCCCCACGGGCAGCGGTAAATCTACGACCCTTTATTCCACCCTGCGGGTTTTAGCGACTCCGGAGATCAATGTAACGACAGTTGAAGATCCGATAGAAATGATTCATGAATCCTTTAACCAGATCGCGGTGCAGCCGGCCGTGGGGATTACCTTTGATTCGATTTTGAGAAATATTTTGAGGCAGGATCCGGACGTCATCATGCTGGGGGAAATGCGCGATCTCGAGACCGCGCAAAATGCCGTTCAGGCCGCCCTGACCGGGCACCTGGTATTGTCCACCCTGCACACCAACGATGCCCCGTCCGCCATCACCCGTCTGATCGACCTGGGCATTCCTGCTTTTTTAATTCAGGCGAGCCTGGTTGGAATTGTTGCTCAGCGGCTCGTTAAGACCATCTGTGACGGGTGCAAGGAGGTCTACCCCATGGCGACCGACGAGCTGGTGACCATGGGGATTCACATCAGCGGTAACAAAACCGTTCAGCTCTATCGCGGGAAAGGATGCCAAAAATGTCGGGGAACCGGCTATTACGGCCGGATCGGTGTGTTTGAAGTGTTGCCGTTTTCCGAGGAAATTAAAAAGTTGACTGTGGCCTCTGCCGATAGCAGCGCCATTCAGGTGCGCGCCAAGGCCGAAGGCATGATCACGCTGCGTGAAAATGCACTTCGCAAGATGATGGCTGGCGTCACCACGAGCCGGGAAGTGCTGCGGGTTACCTGGGAGGGAGCATAAGCAGAATGCAAGGGTTGTGTAAATGACGTTAAAATGGAAAATAGCCGGAAGTCTGCTGGTTTTGTCACTGCTGCTGGCGGTTTCGGATTACACCATTTACCGGCGGGTCATATATCCCAATTATTTGGCGCTGGAACAAACATTTGCCAAAAAGGAGCTGGCTCGTTGCATCGCTACGTTGGAGAGTTCAATTAAATTCCTGGATATTCTGACCAACGATTGGGCAGCCTGGGATGATTCTTACGCGTTTTTGCTGGACCGTAACGCCGATTACATCAAGTCCAATCTGGTACAAGAGACGTTTTTAGATAACGACCTGAATCTGATTCATTATTATGATTTAAAAGGAAATCTGGTTTGGGGCAAGGCCGTGGCGGTCGATTCGGCGACCCCCATATTGATCCGCCCGTTGGACCGGCCCGGCTTGCCAATAACCCATTCGTTGCTCAAGCAAGCGCAGGCGATCGGTGGTGTGAGCGGTCTTTTTTTGACGGATAAAGGCCCGATGCTGGTTTCTTCGCGACCGGTCATTACCAGCGAGAACCGGGGTCCGGCCGTCGGTACGCTGATTATGGGAAAATTGCTATCGCCCGCGTTGGTAAAACGCCTGGTCTCTCAGACCCGCGTCGATCACACGTATATGAAATTGGGCGATGCGTGGATGACCGATGATGACCGGCTGGCGATGACACGGATGAATGCCTCACATCCCATGTTTATTCAAGAAAAGACCGGCACGCTTCAGGCTTATACCACGATTCCGGATATAGACGGCGTCCCCGCGCTGTTGCTTCGAGCGACCCTGTCAAGGGATTTTACGGCAGAAGGGCTTGCCGGCATTCGTTACGGCGCCGTATCTGATATTCTTGTATCGATCATTCTCGTGCTGGTTCTGCTATGGCTGTTGAAAATGACGGTCATTGGGCCGATTGCATCGTTGACACGCCATGCCGTTGCCATTCGCGACACCGACGACCTGACCTTGACACACAACAGTTCGCGTAAAGACGAGATCGGCGTGCTGTCCAGGGAATTTGACCGCCTGGTTGCCCGGCAACATTCGATTCAAAAAGGGCTGATGGGTGAAATTGAAGAGCGTCAGCGTTACGAAAAAAAATTGACCGATTACCATCGCAGGCTTCGCCATCTATCATCCGAATTGCTGCTCACAGAAGAGCGGGAACGACGCAAGATAGCCATTGATCTTCACGATTACATCGGTCAGCCGCTTGCCATTTCGAAAATAAAGCTTGATGAGCTGGCCTCCACCCTGCCCGCCGCTACCGGAGCTTTGACCCATGTGGAGCAAATCGGCAAATATATCGAAACAGCGATTCAGAGCACCCGAACCCTGACCTTTGATCTCAGTCCGCCGATTCTTTACGAATTCGGTCTGGCGGCAGCACTCAAATGGCTGAGTGAAAAATTCGGCCGACAGTACGGCCTTGAAATCAAATTTGATGTCGTAAATTCTGATATTCCCGTGGAAACGGCATTGCGGGTGATGCTTTTTCAGGCCGCACGCGAATTGCTGTTTAATATTATCAAGCATGCCCGCAGCCGTGAGGCCCAAATCACCATGATGGCCGAGGAGGATACCGTGAAGGTTATGATTCAGGACAATGGCGTGGGATTCGATCCGGAAGCCGTGAATGTTGAACTCGGTTTCGGCTTGTTCAGCATCAAAGAACGAATACACCATTTCGGCGGTCGGTTTGAGCTTGACTCGGCGCCGGGAAAGGGTACCCGGGTGTGCCTTACGGTGCCATTGAAATATATTCCCCCTGATGCGCAAAGGAGCCCATCGTTATGAGACTACGCATTCTTTTAGCCGATGATCACGAAATTGTCAGGGAAGGCCTGCGCAGCCTCATCAAGGGCCAGCCGTATATGGAAGTGGTGGCGGAAGCAGAAACGGGCCGGGAAGCCGTATTGCTGGCCCGCCGGCATCGGCCGGATGTTATCATCATGGACATCGGCATGCCCGATTTAAATGGCATGGATGCCACCATTCTGTGTATCGAGGCGGTTCCGGAGGTCAAGGTGATCGCCCTGTCCATGCATTCGGACACGAACTATGTTCTCGGCATGCTCAAAGCCGGTGCCAAGGGGTTTATTTTGAAAGAAGGCGCCTTTAAAGAGTTGATTCAGGCCATTCGGGTTGCAGAAGACAATCAGATATATTTGAGCCCCAAGGTGACTGGCGTCATTGTCAGTGATTGTATTCCCCACGTTCCTCCCGAGATGACCCCCTCGACAAAAGACCTCACCGTTAAGGAACGTGAAGTCCTGCAGATGATCGCGGAGGGACACCCCACCCGTCGAATCGCCGAAGCCTTGAACGTAAGCGTCAAAACCGTCGAGGCCCGCCGTAAGTGCATTATGGAAAAGCTCGGTCTGCACAGCGTGGCGGAATTGACCAAATACGCTATCAGGGTTGGACTCACCACGGCCGACGTTTAGCCTATCAGCCCAGCCGCCCAGCTTCCAGCTTAGCCGGATTCGGCCCTTTACCAGAAACATGCACGCTTTTGCGTGTATCCTCACTGAAGGTGGGAGATACCTTTTTTGCATCTCCGCATTCTATCTTCCCAGCAATCCGGCTTTGCCGGATTAGGTTAATCGCATATGCTTTTTAGGAAAAACCTAATACCTGAAAAGACGGTTCTGCTATAACTGTAATTGCAAGAATGCCCTCCCGGCTCCCTTTTATCACGAAAAAACCACTTAATAACATGTAATAATTCATATAAAATAAACTAATACTTCGGCGAAGCGAAGTTGAAGCAGATTGCCTGCCTATTAATTAATTTTATACCGGCCATCGCTCTTGATACCCGCTGCTTTTACTATATTCAAAACGATATCAAAAAGTTGTGATCGATATGGGATCGCCTGACAATAGATACGATGGCTGACAAAAATACTCGTAAATGACAAAAAGTGGCACTTGTTTTTCGGCAGAACCGGTCCATTGACCCCTGACATGGTACGATTCCATCATCGAGATTTTGGTTTTAAGACGCATTATGTTTTATCATATCAATTTGATGGCGGCTTTTTGGGCGCTGGGATGGCTTTCGTTAGTGAATGGAATGAGATGTGCTTCTCAACACAGTAGAATTTAGATAGCTGCAATCTCTCTTCAAGCTGTTTTTTCCAGATTCTCACCTGATTTCATGCGACGATTCTTTTTTTAGATGCGAATGCTTTGTTATGAACATAATGGCGTTGAACAGGTTCTTTTAAAAGGTTCCTTAGGGCGCCGCCGCCGAAGATACGGGAGATACGGGAAAGGACGGGTCCCACATGACTGATAAAGTAAAGAACTGCTATGCATTTACGCTCATTGAGCTGATGGTTGTTATCAGTATCTTCGGCGTGCTGATCGCGGTTGCGGTTCCTAGTTTTAACAATATGACCGTTCGGCACCAATTGGGGGGGGGCGCTAGGGATATAATGGCAGTGATGCGCCAAGCCAGAACGGCAGCGGTTAAGGAAAATACGGATATCGTGGTGGCATTTAATACCGCCAACAATTCCTACACCGTATTTGTGGATGATGGCGCAGGCAGCGTCGATGCGAATTCGGACGGCATTCTCGATAACGCGCTGAATTGGGTGTGCGACGGCAATGAACGGCAATTGGCTTTAGGCCAACTGCCGAAGAATGTGAACATGACGGCGGCAAATTTTTCGGGAAACCCGGCTTTCCGGTTCGACCGGAGAGGATTTCCTAATGATGCAGCCAATATGCTTACCGGTGGCATGGTGACATTGGCTGACATACAGGGTGGCGCGGTGCGTAATGTTGTTTTGTTATTAAGCGGTCACACGAGTATACAATGAACCCTTTATCAAACACATACACGTTTTAGCGTGTATGGATGTAGAAGGTCGTGACGGTCTTTTGGTTTACAGACTTCAAGCTTCCAAGCTTCCGGCTTTGCCGGGTCAGGAAAGTGGTGCGACATATGTTTCGATTAAACAGAGGCAGTAACGGCTTTACAATCGTTGAACTGCTCATCTCAATTGCCGTGTTCGGCATCGTCGTAGCGGGAATTACGTTGGCTTACCAGGCACAGCTGCGCTCTTACTATACCCAGCGTGAGATGGTCGATATGCAGCAAAACCTTCGGGCGGCGACGTATCTGATGACCCGGGAGCTCAAGCTGGCCGGTCTTGACCCCACCGGAAAGGCCGGGGCCGACATTACTGTGGCGGATGCGCACACCATTAGCTTCTCAATGGACTTTACGGGTGGCCTGAGTGATGGCGTGGATAACGATAAAGACGGTGTGGTGGATGAGGGCGGGGACGGTGTTGATAATAACGTCAACGGGCTGATCGACGAGCCGGATGAGGCGGAATGGTATAACGAAAGTACGGCCGATCCCAACGAGCAGATTACCTATAATTTGAGTAATGACGGGAACGGGAATGGCCTCAATGACGGGCTTGTCACCGAGAACAATACCGGTGCTGCTTGCCATCTATTAAGAAACGGGCAACCAATGGCCTCAAGTATCGATGCACTCAATTTTGTTTACCTTGACGGCAATGGTGCGGTGATCGGTACCCCTGTAGCGGATACATCCACTATCCGTTCGGTTCAAATCTCCCTTGTTGCCCGTACCGGCGCGGGTGCAAGCGCTTTTGGGATCAGCTATCAGGACACCCAGTCATATTCGAATCAACGACCCGGCGCGCCGGAGGTGATTTTGCCGGTCCAGAATGATAATTTCCGTCGTATTCCCATGACGGTCGAGGTCAAATGCCGCAACATGGGATTGGAATGAAAATGCTTGTTTAGGGCATCTTATCGTGCCCGGAAGGAGTTGGCGCAGCATAATGGCTGAAAAACGGAATATTATAGAACGAACCATGGGGAACGCCGGCGGCTTTACGTTGATTGAAACCATGATCGCGATTTTTATATTGGCCGTGGGCATCTTGGGCCTGTTAAGTATTAACCTGTCAACCACAAAAATCAATTTCGCCGCCCGTCGCATGACAACCGCTGCCGTCGAAAACGCGGACCGGCAGGAGAAGCTCCTCGCGCTGGCCTATAACGACGCCGTGCTGATGCCCGGTACGACGACGACCCTTGTGAACGGCAACTATACCGTAACCTGGAATGTGTCTGCGGCAGGCGCCCCCATTCCAAATGTGAAGACGGTTACCATCACCACGACATGGACGGAAAACGGGGAAAATAGGAGTGTAGCGCATGTCTACTATAAAGCGGATAGTTTTTAATTTGCGATGCAATCCCGATAGCCAGGGGTTTCTTCAACATAATGAGACCGGTTCCGCGCTGATCGTTGCCATTGTTATCCTTGCGGTGCTTTCTCTTTTAAGCCAAATTCTCGTTCAATCCTCTTCGACGGAGAGCAAGATTGCCGGAAACGACCGCCTTCACCAGGAAACCTTTTATGCCGCGGATGGCGCAACGGAACTTGCCGCCGAACTGTTGGAGCAAAATATTGCATGCGCCACCGGGTTTACCAACGCGACGCGCGGGGGATTAATTTCCGTGAACACACTTGCTTTCTGGCAAAATAGCGATGATTCGGTGGAAATGCCTGGAGATGGCGGCGTGGGAGAAAGGCCCCGGGATTTTCATCTGCCCGTTGGTTATGCTGCCGGAGAGCCGCATACCAACTTTACCATTGGTGGAAATGCCCGGTTCGCTTTGGGCAGCGCGCTGGAAATGCCTGCTGGATATGAAGGAAAGGGAAAAGCATCCGCCTCCGGCGGAACGCACCTGATTTTTGATATTGCGACTCAGCGAGTGGGCAATGCCGGAAGCGAGAGCATTGTTTGGACACAATATCGACATGTTACCGGAACTGAAGGGATTTGCATTCCCTGATCCCGACCCATATCGGCTGAAAGCGAAAAAAGGAGAGGCCACATGTTCTATTTTAAAAAATACACATCAATTTGCGTTCGAATGATTGTGCTGGCGGCGGTTATGGCATGTTTGCCGGCTGCGGCGATTGCGGATACGTGTGATTGCACGGATACGGCGGATCCTCCCTTTCTCGCGGCCGGAGTGGACCCGAACCTGCTGTTGATCATCGATAACTCCGCCAGTATGTATGATATGGCGTATCAGAAGAATGACACGGTCTGCTTTGATGATACCTATGATCATAACGTGATTTATTCGGGGTATTTTGACGGAAGTTCTTGGTATGCGCACAACAGCGGTTCTAATAGATTTGAAACGACTGTTGCTGGCGCATGCGCAGGCGCGGCCGGAACGACTGCTTACAGCAATGCCTATGTGTGCGTGGTTACCAGAACCGAAGTGGTCGGCGCGGACACCATTATTCAGGTGGACGCTTTCAAAGCCACGGGCAACTTTCTCAATTGGGCCACGGCCTCCAAGTTCGACATTCAAAAACAGATTCTCACGGGTGGAAAATATACTGCCGGCGAACTGGAATCAGAAGGCCGGGGTTGCTCCGGAAATCGTTTCATTAAAGAAGTTGGTCTTACGAGTGGGGCCACCGCCTACAAGCTGGTGTTGGGTATTCGAACCGACTATGACGACACGGACGGCGTTGATACGACGCTGATCGACATTTTTCAGATTACTCAGAACGGTTTTGTGCCCGAAAAATGCCAGGCGGCTATTGATTTAATGATGGGGGATCCGACTGGTTTCGGGCAGGTCAAGCAAAGCATCATAGACTGCATGGAATACGATGCTCAAAATCCGTATCAACAGCCAGGTGAACATGACAAGCAGGCATTGATTAATTCCTTGCACGACTGCTGGTATCTGAACAAGCAGGGGGATTGGCCCGGAGGGGGGGCTCAGGGGTTTAATTTTGAAAATTGGTGCGCGGATGTGTATACCCGGGACGACCCACGGACCATCACAAAGGACAACGCGGCCTATGTCTGCTATGGCAACGGTACGACACCGGCACTGGAAGGGTTTATCGGTGAATGCTGGAATCCTCCCGGCGTATGTCACGATGTCGCCTGCGTGGATAGGGCGCTTCAACCCAGGGAGCGATGCAACGGCGGCGTTATTGAATATTGCACGAACTGGAACAGCGGAAAAAGTGAATGCAAGAAAGAAGAAGACTGGGTCGTTGTCCAGGAGTGTGACGGTGGCGGCGCGGTCGGCGGATGGAAGAGCGATGCCGAAATCGTGGCGATGGGAAGGGATTGGACAAATCTGGATGAGTGTATCACTGCAGCTCGTGAGCGGTTTTGCGGGTATATTGAAGTTCCTCAGGTGGTGGATCCCAGCGATTTACAGATGTCCTCCGGTGAAACATGGAACCTGCCCGCCATGCTCATGAGCCAGGGGGCGGCCGGTCAACTCGGGACCCCACTGGCGACCTTTCAAGCGCGTATCGCTACGGATGCCGTTCCATCCGGTCTGCTTGAAATATATGGTCAGGAAATTAAAATCGGCGCAATGGCATTTAATTATGACGGGTCAAAGAGTGAGTGTGCTAAACCCTTCCCCTACGTGACCTATGACTGCGATGATCCGGACAATAAGGACGGCACGTATCTGGTTCAACCCATCGGCGCCGGGGCCGATCATCTCACCGGATTGAAGAGCAATATCAATAATATTAAGGCTAAGTCCTGGACGCCCCTGGCCGAGGCGGTTTTTAATGCCATCGGCTATTATACGCAACGGGCGGATCTTCGGTTAAACCCAACTGATTTTCCCGTTGATGCGGCGCCTATCTCCGAATATTGCGAAAAAAACAACCTGCTTCTTATTACGGACGGCGCTTCCACGGCTGATTTGAATCCAATTATGGTGAACCTTGCCGGTGCCGCCGGCGTAAAAGACGAACCTGATGTTGATAATTCGGCCGGATGCGGTGATTTATACGGCAGCTCCTATCTAGATGATTTGACCCATTATGCCTGGAAAGGGAATATTTTTTCCGGCAGTCCCTATGCCGAGTCTGAATTGTATCAGAATATTCTGACGTTTTTGGTGGTGGCCGGAACGCCTCGTGATGAAGGGGTTGGAGAATGCAACCCAAAAACATTGCTCGAAAATGCGGCGTTTAACGGCGGTAGTGAGGCGCCGCTTATTGCCGCTGATCCGGCACAGCTTAAGCAGCAAATCGAGAGCGTGCTCAGGACGGTCATGAAAAGAGCTGCTGCCGGTTCCGCCGCTTCGGTCATCGCGGCGACGCGCGGGGGCGAAGGGGCCGTTTACCAGGCTATTTTCTGGCCTCACATGGATGATCCGAGTGGAAAGCCGGAAGTGACTTGGACCGGTGAGGTTCATGCACTGTTGGTGGATGCCTATGGTAGGCTGTATGAAGATGATGGGGACAAGGCGTTGACCGACGCGGATCAGCGGGTGGTCTTCTTTTTTGACGAGGCCAATGGCGCTACCATGGCCTGCTATGGAGAGGTGAATGCGGCCGGTGTTTGCAACGGAACGGTCAAGAGTCTGCATGATGTCAACTATCTGTGGTCCGCGGCGGAATGGCTGGCCGGTATTGGTGATGCGGATATTGATGCCAACCGTGCCGTCTATATATCGGATGAAAAAAAGCGCTATATCTTTACCTGGAACGATCTGAACAATAACGGCGCTGCGGACGCCAATGAGATGCTCCCCTTTGTACCAGCCATGGATTGGGCTGCGCAGTCGGTGGTCCCGGCGGCCGGGGCACCCAACCGGCCGGCGGTACCGCTGGATTTTGGCATGGCCACGGATGCCGGAGTGGATGCCATTGTCAGTTGGATACGAGGCAAAGACAATTTGGCTGACGACACGGTTCGAAAGCGCCAGGTTCCCACCCCGCCCAATTTTAACATTACCGGGTCACCGGCGAATATCACATGGCGTTTGGTGGATATTATTCATTCCACGCCGACGGCTGTGGGCCGTCCCATGGATAATTACCATTTACTCTATCGGGATGAGGGGTACGCAAAATTTTATGAAAAATATCAACATCGGCGAAATGTTATTTATTTTGGTGGAAACGACGGGTTGCTTCATGCGGTAAACGGCGGGTTTTATGATGAGAGCACCCAAGCGTTCTGCCTGAGTCCGGGATGTGCGGCGGTTGCGAACGCCCCTTTGCTGGGAGCGGAGCTCTGGGCGTATGCGCCGTATAATTTGCTTCCCCATTTGCGTTGCCTTACCGAAAAAAATTATGTTCATAAATATTTCGTGGATTTAAAGCCGCGAATCTTTGATGTCCGAATTTTTACCCCTGACGCGGACCATCCCGAAGGGTGGGGAACCATCCTGATTGCGGGCATGCGGATTGGAGGTGGCAAGGTCTCAACCAGTGATATCACCGATAGCCGTCAGTTTGTTTCTTCCTATGTGGTGATGGACATAACCAATCCTGAAATACCACCGGTCCTTTTGGGTGAATTGACTTTTGATCCCGCCACGAGTGCGGAACTGGGTCATACCGTGGCTGTTCCCGCGGTTGTTCCCATGAAGGAAGGAAACGTAACCAAATGGTATCTGGTCGTGGGCAGCGGCCCGACGGATGTGGATTCCGACGGCGGTTTAAACTGGGGACGTGAAGGAACAAGTAACCAGAAACCGCGGATCGGCGTGTTTCCACTGGACAAGTTGACTACCGGATCAAAGGTGTTTCGGATTCCGGCGGTTCCCCCTGATGCCGGTTCAGCGGCCGGCAGCCATGTGTTAGCGACCTCTGGAGATGGCATGGTATCGGACATTATCAGCGTGGATTACGACCTGGTGCCCGATTACCGGGTTGATGCGCTCTATTTCGGCACCATTGAAGGCAAATGGGCGGCTAAGGGCGGCAGTTGGGATGGAAAACTTTATCGCTGGGTCACTAACGCGGATAGCCGAATGACCGCCCCGCATGAGTGGGGGAAATCTACTTTCGTATTAGGCCCTCCCGGTGTGATGTTTGAGCCCGGCCGGCCGATCTCCGCTGCGCCCAGCGTTGGATGGGATGGCGATAGTTTTTGGGTTTATTTCGGTACGGGCCGATTCATGCACAAAGATGATAAGACGGATGTCAGCAGCAACGGCCAGGAGAGCTATTACGGCATCAAGGAGCCGATGGATTGCAACGGTAATTTTACCTGGCGCCCGGTTACAAATGCGAATGCACTGATTCCACCGAGCGACCTGGACGCACCAGGTACTCGAAAATTGTTGCGGATCGACCAGATATTGGTGCAACAGGCAGAAAAACCGGAAGCTGCGCTTCTTTCCTGCGAAGGGGGCGGCGTCGGGTGTTTGCCCGCCGGTGTGACGACCTTTAAGGATATGGTTGATTATATTGCCGGCACGGGATGTGTTTATGACGAGAACAAAGTGTTCAAAGGCTATTCAGGCACGGACGGCTGGTATTTAAACTTCTCAGCGCCTCGGGAGCGGAATTTGGGTCAAGCCACGCTTTTGGGTGGGCTGTTGACCTTTACCACTTATCAGCCATTTGATGATGTTTGCCGGCCAGAGGGTCAGGCCTATCTTTATGCCCTTTATTATCAGAGCGGCACGGCCTGGTACCAGCCGGTGTTTAGTGAGGGGATCGGTTTGTCTGGCGATGATCCGCCGAACGTGATCAATAAGCTTGATATTGGTCGAGGACTTGCCACTACACCCAACTTGCATGTCGGTAGACAATCGGGGGATACGGCTTTTGTTCAGACCAGTACCGGAGCCATTGTTGAAATAAATCGGCCGACCCTGCCCATCAAGACGATGAAATCGGGTCGTATGAGTTGGCGAAGTGAATAAGCGCAAAAATGGGGGAAAAGTGCGTAGCGTTATCTGCTTTTTTATTTTTTTGAGCGTGTCGGGTCTGTTTTCTTTAGGCTGGGCTGAAGTTGAATGGCGCGTGCAAAAGACATTGGAATTGACGCATTCGCCAGTGGATGTGGCTGTTTCCAGGAGTGGGAAATGGATTTTTGTGCTGACGGAGGCCGGTGAGCTGTTCGTTTACTCATCACAGGGTGTTCTTAATGATACGATCGTGGTCGGAAGCAATGTGAATCGAATTCAAGAAGGTCCCGAGGAACATCTGCTGTTGTTGACCGATAGAAAAAACAATACGGTGAAAGTTCTGGCGCTTGAGTTTATTCAGCTCATCAATATCGAGGGCTCCCCCGTGCGGGGAGAGGAGAATGCGCCGGTGACTATTGTTTTATTTGCGGAATTTCAATGCCCCTATTGTGCACGAATGGCGCCGTTGCTCAAACAGGTACTTGCGCAAAATAAGGGAAAGGTGAAATTGGTCTTCAAACATTTCCCGCTAAAGATGCACAAATTTGCCCTCGTTGCGGCGGCGGCTTCCGAGGTGGCGGCCAACACTGGGGAATTCTGGGAATTTCATGATCGCCTGTTCGATGAATATGACAGTCTCAGCGATGAGAAGATATTAACTATTGCCGCGGATCTGGGCTTCGACAGAGCCGAGTTTGAAGAAAAGATGAAAGCCCCTGACTTGTTCCGGCGAATTCAGGCGGATATTAATGACGGTCTTCAGGCCGATGTCAAGGGGGTCCCGAAAGTATTTATCAATGGAAGGCAGCTTACGGAACGGACCCTTGACGGATTCCAAAAACTGATTGATGCTGAATTGAAAAAAACAGCACATTAAAATAGAAAAAGGCACGGACACCGGGCGGCCATGCGTCTTTTTCTATTTAGATCCTATCAATGAAGCGCTATTATATCATTAGCGGTGAATCGCCTGCTTACTCAGCTTTCGACAATATTAACGAGTCGATGCCCGAAAAGTCTCACCGGGTTTAATGTCGCGGTCGGATCGGGTAATCAGTACAGTGGCGGTGGTATCCTCGGTGTGAAGAACCAGAAAATCGCCGAGTTCAATGGCTGGCAGGATTTCAGGCGTCTCCCCCTGAATCGTGTGCCTCGCTTTTTCACGATAAAAGAGTTCATAGGATTGGCCTGCTTCGACGCCG
This sequence comes from Desulfobacterales bacterium, assembly GCA_034003325.1. Lineage (NCBI taxonomy): Bacteria > Pseudomonadati > Thermodesulfobacteriota > Desulfobacteria > Desulfobacterales > Desulfobacterales bacterium. The sequence continues at coordinate 20,473 of JAVEYW010000016.1, read as the reverse complement.
TCCTCTGCGCCTTTATCGATGAACCCCAATGTATTATGTCCGATGAGTTCATTGTGTTCCTCTGTTGCAATGAGCCGCCCTTCAAGGCCCTGTACGGCCTCTTTTAGAGCGATGGTGGTCGATTTCGGCTCATAGGGAATCAATAAATCTCCGATCTGGATATCTCGGAATGCTTTCAAGATGCGTCCCACGGCAAGGCCGGGTTCCTGTCCGGTAATTTCGGCGATGCCGACAATATAATGCTGATATCCGATTGTTTCGAGCGATTTTTTATCTTCAAGCGGGGGAATTGTTCTGTAAACGATGTACTGTTTCCCTGGAAGCAGTTCGTGTGAATTTTCAGGCCGAATGTAAACCATGTCCTGCATGCTGATCATTTCTTTATCATCTTTTGATTTGAACAGCGTGCCGTGCGGCTCAACAGGTGTTTTTCGAATAAATCCGACCTGATCGATCTGCACAAACTCAAACGAGGGCGGCAGAACCGGTTCGGCGGCAGGCGCATCTTGGGGGATGTTTTCCACCTCTTCGAATTGCACCACGCCGTCTTTTAGATACAGCCGCAATGTTTGGCCGGGATAAATCCAGTGCGGATTCGGCAGCTGGTCGTTTTTTTGCCACAGATCCGGCCACTGAAACGGGGTTTTAAAGAACTTTTTTGAAATGCCCCAAAGCGTATCTCCCTTTTGCACCGTATAGTAAAATCCGGTTTCATAAGGAATTTTATTTTGTTCCCGGGCAGTTTGTGCTGAAAGACTCAATGGAATGGCGAATAAAACTGCCGTTACGAGCGCTACCCTGACCAACATCGTAGATAAAACAGAAAACATAGTGAGCCTCGATTCGGTTGCGCGGTTTGACGTTGTCGCCGAAGTACGGCGGATGACGCGATAGGTATTCTATTTGTTTGAGAATTATTACCCTTCTAGTTCGGGTCTTGTCAAGGCCTTACTGCAAAATGCCCCGATGGACGGAAAGAAGCGGGGACCAAAAAATTGTGAATAATTTGAATTTATAACCAATATTTAATAGACGCCGTAAAATATAACAATTCCATGGGGGTAAAGGGCGGTATGGGAAAAAATGGGGGTGATGGCCTCTTGTGATCGGCCGCTTGTTTTTGGCTGGTTAAGGTCTTCTGAATAAGTAGCTCAGGTCACAGATGTAGAGGAACCGGGTCATTATGGCTTGGGACTTTGGGCCGCTTTCGACCTCAACGTCGTTTAAATACTGTAAAAGAACCTGAAAGCGCGGGGTGAGGTTGTAGGCGAGTGAGGCCCCCAGTGTGTGATTGCTTAGGTTATCCTGCTGATCGATTCCCTCGATATTTGTCTTTCCGCCATGGTGGTAATAATAGTCCGTCGAAGCGAAAAGGGTGCGGGTGACATCATAGCTTAGATGACTCTCAACCGTCAGGATGGGATCTTTGCTTCTGTTTTGACTTGCCGGGCCGAAGTCATCATTGTCCGTGAAGAAATCGCCCGCAATCGTCAATTCAAAGTAGGCGTTATGGCCCGGAAGGACGGAGAATCCCTGAGTAAGATTCAACTCCTCTCGAAAACGCCATTGGTTGGCGCCCAGGCTCAAAACCCCTTTATTGTCGTAGTTTCCAAGCGGCGGAAAAACGTATGTGGTGACTCCGGCCCAGGTTTTCGACTGGTTGTTCTGATAAAACCATACGCCTGACTGCAGGATTGGGTCTGCCAGCCCGGATGCGGAGAAATCTTGTTCCCCCGGCAGTTCAAATGCTAAGTGTCCGAAGGGAATTATAAGATTGGAATAAAATTCAAAGCTGCCGAGCATATAGAAATAAACAAATCTTGCTGTGCCCACATCGCCTGAAAAATCCAAGTTGTCAGCCACGTTGTTCCCATCACCATACAAGGTGTCGGCCCAACTGTGATTATAATAAAGCAATACGCCGAGACATCCGGGAGGCGCTGGAAGGTAATCACGCGCGTGATTATCAGCCGAAGCAAAGTTATTTTGTGCCAATACGCTGCACAAAAGGACCAACCATCCCACGATGAATCGTGTCATTGCTATTCCCTCTCAATTCCGGTCCCAAGCGCCATGGGGACGCTCGCATAGGTGACCCTGTGGTTGCATTGAAAAGCAACGAGAAAAAGCGGCGTTCCATGAACAGCGAATTTAGGGTGCTTCTGAAAAAAAACGCTAATCGGGAGGCCACGGAAAGTGAGGCCCACTAAATCACAAAATAATGCAAAGTTCCATAAAATTTCTCGGCCGCCACAGAGTAATCGTATTTACCTGTAAAACCGTAGTGCATGGTGGCCGTTGGGGATCACCACCTGAATCTCACACACCGGTCGCAACGTTAATGGCTATAAACAATTGGTTTTTTTTGGCGTTTCGTGTGAAAAATCAGTGTTTGAGAAACGGGAGGGGGGATAACAAAAGTCCCTTACGCTGAATGCGCAAGGGACTTTTGTTTATGATTCATAAGGACAACGTGTTGCGGTAGCGACTTACATCATGCCGCCCATGCCGCCCATGCCGCCCATGCCGCCCATGCCGCCGCCCGGCATTGCAGGGGCGTCTTTATCTTCGGGTTTGTCCGCGATCATGGCTTCGGTGGTCAGCATCAGGCCGGCAACCGAACCGGCATTTTGAAGCGCAAAGCGAACCACCTTGGTCGGATCGATAACGCCGGCTTCCATCAAATCTTCATAGGTGTTGGTGGCGGCATTAAAGCCCTGCGCGCCTTGACTGTTTTTCACCTTATCGATGACAACGCTTCCCTCAAAACCGGCATTGTTGGCGATCTGGCGAAGCGGCTCTTCAATGGCGCGCATCACGACTTTGACGCCCATTTTCAGTTCCGCTGACACATCGGCGCTTTCGATGGCTTTGATGCAGCGCACCAGCGCAACGCCGCCACCGGGCACAATGCCTTCTTCAACCGCTGCGCGGGTAGCATTAAGCGCATCTTCAACCCGCGCCTTTTTCTCTTTCATTTCGGTTTCGGTCGCGGCACCGACATTGATCACCGCAACACCGCCGATCAATTTGGCCAGCCGCTCCTGAAGTTTTTCCCGGTCATAGTCGGACGTGGTCTCTTCGATTTGAGCCCGAATCTGTTTGACGCGGCCTTCCAGGGCGCTTCTCTCGCCGGCGCCGTCAACGACGGTGGTGTTGTCTTTATCGATCGTGATGCGCTTTGCCTTGCCAAGATCATTGATCGAAATATTTTCCAGTTTGATGCCGAGATCTTCTGAAACCACCTGGCCGCCGGTCAGAATGGCGATGTCTTCGAGCATGGCTTTTCGTCTGTCGCCGAAACCGGGGGCTTTAACCGCCGCGACATGCAGCGTGCCGCGCAGTTTATTGACGACCAATGTCGCCAAGGCTTCACCGTCCACATCCTCTGCCACGATCAACAACGGTTTTCCCATTTTTGCGACCTGCTCAAGAATGGGTAGAAGATCTTTCATGCTGCTGATCTTTTTCTCATTGATCAGAATGAACGGATCTTCCAGAGACACCACCATTTTTTCCGGATCGGTAACAAAATAAGGGGATAAATAACCCCGGTCGAACTGCATGCCTTCCACGACATCCAGCGTGGTGTCCATGCTCTTGGCTTCTTCGACGGTGATGACGCCTTCTTTACCGACTTTGCTCATGGCCTCTGCGATGATGTTCCCGATGGTTTCATCGTTATTGGCGGAAATGGTTCCGACTTGAGCGATTTCCCGTTGGTCCTTGGTCGGCTTGCTGAGTTTCTTCAGCTCGGCGACGGCGATTTCAATAGCTTTATCGATACCGCGCTTGATCGCCATGGGGTTGTTGCCGGCAGCCACCAATTTCTGGCCTTCTTCATAGATCGCTCGGGCGAGCACGGTCGCGGTGGTGGTGCCGTCACCGGCCATGTCACTGGTTTTGCTGGCGACCTCTTTGACCATCTGGGCGCCCATGTTCTCGAATTTGTCTTCCAGTTCGATTTCCTTGGCGACGGTGACGCCGTCTTTGGTGACGGTCGGCGAGCCCCATGATTTATCGATGACGACATTTCTGCCCTTGGGTCCAAGGGTGACCACCACTGCATCCGCCAATGTTCTGACGCCGTTCAGCATTGCTTCGCGCGCTTTCAAGTCATACTTTATTATCTTAGCCATCTTATTCATTCCTCCGTTAGTATTTTGAAAAAAAATTATTATTCGATTACGCCGAGAATGTCATCTTCGCGCATAATGAGATATTCTTCACCGTCGATTTTTACTTCGGTTCCGGAGTATTTTCCGAACAGAATCAGGTCTCCCTTTTTGACTTCCACGGGGATTCGTTTGCCGTCATCCCCGACTTTTCCGTTGCCGACTGCCACGATTTTGCCTTCCGCCGGTTTTTCCTTGGCTGAATCAGGGATAATAATGCCACCTTTGGTCGTTGTTTCCTCTTCAACGCGTTTAACCAGAATTCGATCTTGTAATGGTCTGAGTTTCATTTCCGCTTTCTCCTTTTTCTGTTACGTTTAAACGAGCCCTAATAAATAAAAATGGTCTTTTTTAAAATGATATTGCAATAGTTGGTGCCGGGTATGCCGGAGCGTGGCAGGCTCCCGCTTCATTTTCCGCGAGAAGCGCTCCGTGACGACTACCGCCGATCAAACGCAGTTGGTGTTTTACGTCAGCAATCTAATTACCTGCCGAAAATAATCACAGTTTCATGGTTGTAAAGGGTGGTGCGGGAAAAAAGATCGGTTTATTCACTCGCCTTGGTACCGGAATCGACGGATTTTTCCGGTCCCGAGCAAGCGCCTGTGTTTCCCGCCTCTTTTGCTACCGGGACATCTTTCTCTTTGGATTTGGCACCGTACCCGTCCGCAAACCATCCACTGCCTTTAAGGTGGAAGCTGCTTTGGGAAATAAGTTTTGAAAGCTTTCCGGAACAGTGCCTGCACGTCGTTAATGGTGCGTCGGAAAAATGTTGTATCGCCTCTTCGATTTTTCCACACTGGCAGCATTCGTACTCATAAATGGGCATTTTCTAAAACCTCCTGAAAATAAAGAAATATATGAATCCTGACACCCAAGAACAGCGAAGTTTGGAAAAAATATATGGCAGGGTTCCCACTTGTCAAGGCAGGAACCGATCAGGAATCGCTGACCTGTTCCATTGGCAGTCGCCATTTATTATAAAAACGAAACACTTCGGGCAGGCCGTCAAGTGTCAGGCGGCTGAGCATATCATGCGTTTCTTGATGCACGATGGTCTCCTCGGCCATTCGTTCATTATCAGTGGCCGCGAAGTTACAGAGAAATTTGCTGAAGCGAACGACATGAATTAATTCATGGGTTAAAATATACAGGGAAAAAGGAAAAAGTTTTATGCCCCTATCGTGTCGCATCGCCTCGAGAATGGCGTGGTCCTGAAGGCATATTTTATAGAAATCATATATCGCTGAGCCTAAAAAGCTGTCCATTCGCTGACCTTCATACCGAACAATTTGCGCAAATGGGCCGTTTACGATTTCTCCGGGGTCAAGATCTGCAACGGTTTTAAAATCATATTTTCGGCGGAGCCACTGGCTGGCGGACATTTTGTAGGCATTGCTGACAAGTTCCTCAGCCATGGCGGCCGCGTCATTGATAACGGCAATCTGGGCTGGTGTAAACCGTTGCAGTTCGGTTGGTGAGATCATATTCCTTTTTAAGCATTCGCTGGGCGCTCGTCAAATGATCCCGCAAAAAAATAAATAATTGTGGACAAGCAGCCTGAATTGATGTTATGCGTCCCGGATAAACTAAAATCCGTACGATTGGAGGTGATCATTTGGGCAGCGTTATCAAGAAACGAAAAAAAAAGATGAGAAAACACAAGCATCGAAAGCTTCTCGCCCGAACCCGTCATCAGAGGCGAAAGGGCAAATAAATATTTCCCCGAATTGATAAAAAAAACTATTAAAAAGCACCCCGTAGAACATCTTGCGGGGTGCTTTTTTATTTTTTGCCGCATTGGTTTGGCGAATCGGCCTAGGGCTGTTGGGAATATCCTTTTAGATATTTGAAAAAATCTGAATCTGTCGAGATCACCAGTGAGCTGTTGGAATCCATCGTGGTTTTATACGTTTCCAGTGTTTTTGAAAAAGAATAAAAATCCGCATCGACGCCGAATGCGTCGGCAAAAATTCGTGTCGCTTCAGCATCCGCTTTCCCCTTGATTTGCTGCGCCCTGCGGTAGGCCTCGGAGGTAATCTCTTTTAAATCCCGCTCTTTTTCTCCAAGAATTTTTTTGGCTTCGCCCTGACCCTCCGAACGGAATTTTTCAGCGATTTGATTTCGTTCCGCAATCATGCGGCCATAGACCGATTTGCGAACTTGGTCGACATAATTGATCCGCTTGATTTTAACGTCCACCAGCTCGATGCCGAAACCTTTCAACTTAGGCTGGGCCTGTTCAAGAATCATCTGCATGATTTTTTCCCTGCCGGTATTAATTATATAAGTTGAAATTTTCTCTGTCTGGGATGAAAATCCTTTTGTATCGGTTGAAGCCTCCTCGTTTTGGACCGTATCAACGCCGACTTCCATGGTGTCAAGCTCGCGGTTGCTTTTTCGGACTGTTTCGATCAGGCGATACGAGGTGACGGCATTTCTGACCGCCGGGTCGATGATGTCATCCAGGCGGCCTTTGGCCCGGTTCAAATTGTTGACAGTCTCAAAGAATTGAACGGGGTCAACGATTTTCCAGCGCGCAAAGGCATCGACCCAAATATAGGTTTTTTCCAGTGTCGGTATCTGGCCCGGTTCCCCATCCCATGACTGCAGGTTTTTGGGGAAGAAGGTCGCTATTTGAATAAAAGGAATTTTAAATTTGAGCCCCGGGCTGGTGATCGGCTCACCGATGACTTTTCCGAATTGGGTGATGACCACCTGTTCGGTTTCATCGACCACAAAGGCTGATAAGAATAGAACAACAACGGCAATCGCGCCAATGATTATGAGAGCACCTTTGGTTTTCATTTGGTTACACCGCTTTCGTTTCCTAAGTTAAGCAAAGGCAATAAATTTTTTTGCTCCGAGTCGACAATATATTTTTTCCCCAATGCGGGAAACACCTCTGCGATCGTTTCCAGATACATCCTTCGTTTGGTAATGTCTTTGGCCTTGGCGTATTCACGGTAAAGGGCCAGAAAGCGAGAAGCATCTCCCTTTGCCAGGTTGACACGCTCCATGGCATAGCCCTCGGCGGCCCTGATCGTTCTTTCCGCTTCTCCCCTGGCCTCGGGAAGCGCCTTGTTGTAATCTTCCTTGGCTTGGTAAATCATGGTTTCCTTATCCTGAACCGCCTGATTGACTTCATTAAAAGAGGGCTGTACGGGATCGGGAACATTTGTTTTTTTCATTTCAATCGTGGTGATGGCGATGCCGGCGTTTGCATTGTCGAGTTCCCTTTGAAGCACTTCCTTGGCCTCTATCGCGATTTCGTCCCGCTTGGTGATCACCTCGTTGATGCTGCGGTCTCCAACGACAAGCCGCATCGCGGCTTCGGAAAGATCCGAGAGCAGCACCTCTACATTTTTTACCTTGAATAAATAATCGTAAGGCTCTTTTATGCGGTATTGAACAATCCAGGGCACGACCGCCACATTTAAGTCGCCGGTCAGCATCAGTGTGGGGTTGGCCGCGTCATCCCCGCCTAAAAACCGGGTGGCGGCGGGCACCATTTGGCTCGGACCGCTTTCAAACTCCGCCTTGTAGACTAAGCGGACTTTGACCTTTGTGACTTTTTCAATACCCATGGGGAGTTTAAATCCTAGCCCCGGTTGATTGGTGCGTACATAGCGACCGAATCGTTGCACTACCCCTTCCTCATCCACGCCCACTGTAAAAAAACAGCTTAGTGAGATAAACGCGAGAAGGATCACTACAATAAATAACGGGCCGCCTGGAAATTTGATGTCTTTAATTTTATTTAATATCTCATCAAATTGGGGCGGGGGGCCGCCGTGCTGTTGTTGTTGATGATCTTTAAGTTTGTCCCAATCCCAGTTCATAATGTTTTTCCTATAATTATATATTTTGTTTCCCCGGAAATTCATGCAGTATGCAGACATTTCACATAAAGGGGTTTACGCGAAAATAAGACTGAACGAACCATTGAGTTGGCCGGATGGGAATGGTTGTTAAGCCGACTGAAAACCAAGTCGCTCCGCATCCGTCAGCGTCGGGGCCATAGGTTGCATACACTCTGAAATAAAAAGGTTATGCATTGCAGCGTGCCGATTAACATTTAAATAATTTTTAATTATCTAAGTTAGCAGGCCGTTGAAGTCAAGGAAAAATGCTCCTGGCGTCTTGGGCAGTTGCAACGCGGTGGCGAAATCGCGAGGCGTTTGCTTTTCCTTGACAAGGGTTCCGAGGCTTGTCTATGGTTTTAATTCGGTGGACTCGCCGATGAAAAAGGTCAAGGACAATTTAATGTTTTTTTTATGGAGTAAGGTTGGTCAGGCCCTCATTAAAACAGTGCGTTCATATCGGCGGCATCATCTCGGAGCTACTTAAAACGCATAAGCAAACATGCGGCAGGGAACTGACCCTTATCCTGGAGATTTGGGAGGACGCCCTCGGAGAGCAGATTTCGGGCCATGCCCGGCCGGCTGCTTACAAGAACCGGCTGCTTTGGGTGGAGGTCGCCAATTCGGTCTGGCATCAACAATTGCAGTTCTTAAAACCAGACATGATTGCGCGTATTAATCATAAGCTGGGGATAGCCCTGGTGGAGAATATAAAATTCAAAGTCGGGCGCCATCGAAGCTAATTCGGGGAAACCGGAAGCTGGGCAGCCGGGCTGCGCGGCGGTCAACGATCCTCTTCGGATAGACACGCTTTTTCGTGAATGCTTCCCGTGAAAGGGGCCATGTCGCTCGTTACATTCGATGCTTTTTTTGACGGCCGAATTCAGGTCAGGCAAGAGTCCGATGGCTATCGGTATTCCATTGACGCCGTTATTCTGGCCTATTTTTCCAAAAGACTCCCCGGGGAAAAGGTGCTGGATTTGGGCACCGGCTGCGGCATTATTCCCCTGATTATGGCATTTCGAAAGCCCGCTATTCATGTTTTTGGTGTTGAAGTCCAGAGTTCGCTGGCGCGCTTGGCGGTGGAAAATGTGAAGGATAACCGCATGACGGATCGTATTACGATTTTGCATGCAGACATGAAATCACTTCGGATTTTCATGACGGGCGGTCCCGTCGATCTGGTTGTGGTGAACCCGCCCTTTCACCGGGCCGGCTCCGGGCGAATCAATCCGAATGACCAGCGTGCGGTGGCCCGGCACGAAATACGGGTGGGGTTGTCCGACGTGATGCTCACGGCACGCCGCATGCTGCGAACCGGGGGATACTTCCTGTCTATTTACACGGCGGAACGCGTTTGCGATTTGATCATCGAGATGCGCAAGGCCGGGATTGAACCCAAAACGCTTCAGGCAATCCAATCCTACGAAAATGAAGCCGCCAAATTGGTTCTGGTGGAGGGGAAAAAGGGTGGCAAACCCGGCACCCGGCTGGCGCCGCCGATAATTCTTTATCATACCGACGGCGCTTATACCGAAGCGGCCAGACAAATGTTTCAATATGACTGAACAGGGGTTGGGGCAGATTCCGGCTCGGCCGCATAGACCCTTTATTAGAAACATGCACGAAAAAGCGTGTATCATTAGAGAAGGTTGTTAGCTGCCAAGCATCCCAGCCGCCCAGCTCCCGGCTTTGCCGGGTTAGGGCTTCAGGTCGTTCATGACCTGGCCGGTGATGACTTTGGGATAAAAATAGGTTGATTTCCTCGGCATGATCAACCCTTGTTCCGATACCTGCCGAACCTGTTTGATTTTCGTGGGGTTGAGAATAAAACAGATATCTTGTCCCGCCTTTTCAACCGCCTCGAAGGCACCGTCCTCCGTGCTTGAATACATAATCGCCTTTTCGTTATCCAACCGCTCCTGGTCAAATTTTAGAATTTCCATGAAAATAAGGCGGGTAAGCACTGTAACATCCAGGTGCCGTAGCGCGGGCGGAAGCTCATCCTCAAAGAGCCGGTCCATGACACCGGGTTTGAGCGTCAGCAAGTAATACAAGGGCTGGTTTTTAATCACTACGCCAAAGCGATTCCCTGCTGTTTCCGGTTCGAGCCGTGACATCAATTCGACGCGCCCTTCGTGACCGGCGGGCACGCTAATAATATCAAAATAGTTTTCAGCGGTTGAGATGAAAGTTTCGCGTATTTCAGCGGGGACGGCCGTCAAAATGCGGTGGGCCGGAAGAATAACAAGCCCTGGGTCACTGATGCTGGATAAGGACATCATAATGAAGTTGGCCGGATGCGATGTATCAAAATCCGGCTGAGTGTCTTTCAGCCAGTTGCGGAAATTGAGCGCGGTTTCGTATCGATGATGACCGTCCGCGATAAATAAAGGCTTGTTGTGAAACACCGTGGTAATGGATTGGTGAAGTTCCGGATCCGTTAGGCGCCACATCAGGTGCCTGTGGCCGGCGTCATCAATGAAATCCATTTCCGGTGATACGTTTCCGGCGGCGGCCACCAGCGTGTTCAATATGTTTTCCGAATCCGTGTAGAGAGAAAAAATCGGGCTGAAATTGGCGTGGCATAATTTTATCAATTCCAGCCGTTCGGATTTTACCTTTGAAAACGTACGTTCGTGGGGAAGGATGATTTTTTTCTCAAACGGTTCAAGGGCCACTTTGGCGGTCAGACCGTAACGCCGAACGGTTTCTCCCTTGAACGGAAAGTCGACAGCGGTCAGGTACAGCGCGGCTTCCGGTGATTTCAGCAAGATATTTTTTGCCAACCACTCTCTGAAAAAAGCGGCGGCGCGGGTATGCGGATTATTTTGCGGGGTGTCAGCATCGGTCGGCTTTCCGAGAATCAGGCGGATCACATTGTTGGGATGGCGTTCGTGAAACATATTCCGCTGGGCTTCCGGAATCACGTCGTAAGGTGGTGTGGCGACATTTGCATAATTGCCGATTTTGCTTAGATTGTAGTGGATTCCCTGGAAAGGAAGTATTCTGGCCATTTCATAAATCCTTTTTGCAAATTTCCGATCAAAAATTGATGAAAATATAAATAAAAATAATAACAGGCGCTTATATTCACGATGAATGGGCCAACCGATACTATAAAGCCGTTCTCGGATCAAGCGATAAATTTTGCGTTCTCAGAATTCACACCATTCATAGCATTAATTCCCAAAGAACCTAGTTGACACCTATGGGGAAAGAAGCTATGAAGCCAATTTTACGGATATGTAGAGGAGGGTTCAGGAGAGGTGGCCGAGCGGCTGAAGGCCCCGCTCTCGAAAAGCGGTATCCTGTCAAAAACGGGATCGTGGGTTCGAATCCCACCCTCTCCGCCAGGTTATTTTTGAATGTTCCCCCCACTCGTTGACAAAACGGAGAGATGACCGAGCTGGCCGAAGGTGCACGACTGGAAATCGTGTGTGCTGTTAATAGCGGCACCGAGGGTTCGAATCCCTCTCTCTCCGCCACGTATTTCATGTGTTTAAATACCTTTCCTTCCATATCGCCTTGTTTCGCCGCTTGTGTTGTTACCCCCATTTGTCCGAATCAAGACCGATGGTTTTCAAGTTCACCCGGGGGGCTTGTTCCCGGAAGGCGAACATTGATATCGTGATGTATCGATAAAAAAAGGAACCCGCGCCATGTCCTATCTTGTGCTTGCTCGAAAGTATCGGCCCCAAACTTTTGAGGCGGTGGTTCACCAGGAGCATGTGACCCAAACGCTTTCTAATGCCATTTCGTCCGGCCGGGTGGCGCATGCTATTTTGTTTTCAGGCCCCAGGGGTACCGGCAAGACCACCATCGCGCGGATTTTGGCAAAAGCCATGAACTGTAAAGCGGGGCCGAGCCCGAACCCCTGTAATACCTGCCGTTCATGTGTGGAAATCACGGCGGGAAACTCCACGGATGTTTTTGAGATCGACGGTGCTTCCAATAATTCGGTGGATCAGGTAAGGGAGCTGCGGGACAATATCAAATATATGCCGGCGCACAGCCCTTACAAAATATATATTATCGATGAAGTGCATATGCTGAGCACGGCCGCGTTTAACGCCCTGCTGAAAACCCTGGAGGAACCGCCCGCGCACGTGTTGTTTTTCTTTGCCACGACCGAGCCGCATAAGATACCGATTACGATTCTGTCAAGGTGCCAGCGGCACGATCTGCGCCGAATTGATTTACAGGCAGTCGTGACCCATCTTGCCAAGCTATGCGCAGCGGAAGCCATCGCATTTCCGGAAGAAAGCCTTTGGGTGATCGCCAGGGAGTCCGGTGGAAGCATGCGCGATGCGTTAAGCCTGTTGGATCAGATGATTTCTTGCGCGGACGGGCCGATTTTGCATGACCATGTTCTGGATCTGCTGGGGGCTGTGGATACAGAAACCTTGTTTAAAATTTCCGCTGCCGCGTTGACGCAAAACGTTTCGGAACTGCTGAATATCCTTGACACCGCCCATGGCCGTGGCCGGGATCTGAAAAAACTTTATTCTGATCTGATTGGCCATTTTCGAAACCTTCTTGTGATTAAAGTGGCCAAAAATGCGGCGGCATTGGTGAGCTTTTCCGATCAGGAAATCGAAATGGCCCGAAGGCAGATTCAGGTCGTGACCCCGGCAGTGCTAACCCAGACACTGGACTTGTTAATGCGGGAAGAGCAGGCCATTCGGTATGCCGTGCAACCTCGCCTTGCCCTGGAAATGGCCTTTATTCGCCTGGGCGTTCTTAAACCGGCATTGCCCATCGAACATCTTATCGAAGGCCTGGACGCATTAAGAAAAGATTTTTTTGTTGATTCCGGAAATAAAATGGGGGTGCCGCCGCCATCTTATGATGATGTTCCGAATGGTTTTCATGGGAAATCAGCTGCTTTAAAAGAACCGAGTGCGCCTGTTTATCCTCAGAAGATCGCCGAGACTTCCGCCCCGAAAAACAAACCGGTTGAGACTGGTGAAACGGCGGAATCTCTTGACAGGGCTTGGCAGGATATTTTAAGTCGGATTTCAATTGATTATCCTATGCTGGCGCCCAATTTGACCCTCAGTGCGGCCAAAACGCTTTCCAAGTCAACGATTGAGATTGAGGTGTCGGGCAGCAAATTCAATTTGAATATGGTGCAGCGGGAAAAAAGCCGCGGCGCGCTGGCGCAGGTTTGCAGCGACTATTTTGGCCGGCCCTTGCAAGTGACGATTCATTCCGGGGCCATTGAGATTTCGGACCATCGGGAAGGAAAAGAAGAGGAGCAGCAACGAAAGAATGAGGCGCTTCGTCACCCACTGGTTCAGGATGTGATCGAGATATTTGACGGCAAGGTTGTTGATGTGAAGATGAGTTAGATGGAAGCATATAGATTTCCCGGATAACGCCGGGACAAGGAGGTGGATTCATGAAGGGTGGTATGGGAAAAATGATGAAACAAGCCCAGCAACTTCAGGCCAAGATGCTTAAAATGCAGGAAGAGGCGGGGCAAATGACGGTGGAAACAACTTCCGGCGGCGGTATGGTCAAAGTTGTGGCCAATGGGCGCCAGCAGATTGTTTCGATCCATATTGAAAAGGAAGTGGTTGATCCCGAGGACGTTGAAATGCTTCAGGATCTTATTCTCTCGGCGGTCAACGATGCATTGACGAAGTCCCAGGAAATGGTTTCTGAGAAGATGAGCCAGCTCACCGGCGGGTTGAATATTCCCGGCCTCATGTGAGGCCAATCGTTAGGCGCGAAGAGCGTGCGGGTGAACCGTGCGTGGGGTAACTATCATGATTATCGGAGCAGGTGAATGAATCATTATCCGCCATCCATGATTGCGTTGATCAAAAATTTTTCCAAATTGCCCGGCATCGGCGAAAAAACGGCCGAGCGGCTGGCCGTGCATATCCTTCGTTCCTCCAGGGAGGCGGCCGAGGCGCTGTCACAGAGCATCATGGATGTAAAGGATCGCATCCGGCTTTGTCGAAAGTGTTTTTCTCTTAGCGATGCCGAGCAATGTCGCATTTGCAGTGATACGGGTCGCGATGCCGGTCTTTTGTGTGTGGTGGAACAACAAGGGGACATGGCTTCTATTGAAAAGGCGGGCGCTTTTGGCGGTTTGTACCATGTGCTGTGCGGCGTTTTATCGCCCATGGACGGGGTCGGACCGGATGATATTCGCATTCGGGAATTAATCGATCGGGTTCGCGAGGGCGGCGTCCGGGAGGTCGTGCTGGCTACGGGCACCAACCTTGAGGGGGAAACGACCGCAACGTTTATTGCTGAAAAGCTGGCGCCGTATCCGGTCAAGATGACACGGATTGCCACGGGGGTTCCGGTGGGCGGGGATCTAAAATATGTGGATCAGATGACGCTTAAAAAAGCGATGGAGGCCCGGCATGGTTTCTGATGCACCCGAATTCGAGAAAAAGGTGCCGGACCCGGCGGATATTTTTGAATGTCAACGGTGTAACGACTGTTGCAAGGGCTATGGCGGCACCTTTGTCACGGAAAAAGACATTCAGGCTATATCCGAATATATCGGCGTTCCGCCGGAACGGTTTGTCGACGCATACTGCCGCTTTTCAGGCAAAAAACCGGTAATTGCGCAAGGGAAAGACGGGTATTGCGTATTTCTCACGGCGGACGGGTGCGGCATACACCCCGTCAAACCGAAAATGTGCCGTGCGTGGCCGTTTATCGAAAGTGTCCTCAGGGCGCCGGAAAACTGGCGGATCATGGCCGGCGCTTGCCCCGGCATGCGTACCGATTTTTCCGACGAGGCCATTGTTGCTTGCGTATCGCGGGTGCTGGCGCAAAGAGATGTGACACCATGATTGGGTTGATCGATTCGGGGCTCGGCGGGTTAACGGTGGCGCGGGAAATCAGACGGTTGCTGCCGAATCAGGATTTGTTGTATTTCGGAGATACCGCCCACATGCCGTATGGTGCGCGCCCCGCGGCAGTAATACGGGATTATACACTGCGAAGCGCCGAGTTTTTATTGAAGGCAGGGGCCAACCTGTTGGTGCTTGCCGGCCACACCGTGGCCTGCGTGGCAGGGCCGCACCTTGAAGATACTTTTGCCACGCCCGTTTTATCCGTGTCTGAGGCAACAATAACCGCGGCGATGGCAGACTCCTCCAAAAACGGATTTGGTCTGATCGCAACCCGCGCCACGGTGGAAAGCCGGTTTTTTGAGGAAACGATTCAAAAAAGATGTGACAGTGCTCGGGTGTATGCTGTTGCAGCGCCATTGCTCGTCGCACTCGTAGAGGAAGGGTGGATCCAAAAGCCGGAGACTCACATGATGGTCAAAAAACATCTTCACCCGCTGATTACCCGGCAAATCGATACCCTTATCCTGGGGTGCAACCATTTTTCCCTTTTACAAAGGGCCTTCGCACGAAAAGCCGGCGCCCGGATTAAAATAGTAACAGGAATCATGCCGTTGGCCTTACAGGTAAAACAAATTATCGACGCATCAAGCGAATTGAATCAGCCTGCAGATCGAAAAGGCGCCCTGCGGGTAATGGTGTCTGAAAAAACCGCACATTATGAAAAAACCGCCCGGATCTTTTTTGGCGGCCATGTGGTACTCGATGTGGCTTAATGCGATGCCTTGGCCATCGCGTTGAAATATGAAAAAAGTATCAAACGATGGTTTGTATTCGCAATTCCTTGCGGTATTGATCCAGAAGGGTGGCCTTTGAAATCATGCCGATAAAACGCCCGTTTTTCACGACGGGCATGGAAAAATAGCGTTTTTCATCCATAATGTTCAATACATTCGGCAGATCATCATTCGGATTGATCACCTCCACCTCCGTTCTCATGATTTGCCCTAGCAATACCACATCATACATTCCCCGGTTAAACAGGTAGGGTCGAATATCGTCCAGATGAATCAAACCGACAAATAGGCCGGTGTCTTCTTCTTGGACCGGAAAATAATTTCGGTGAGACCGTTCGATGATTTTAATGAAATCCCTGAGTAACAGGTTTGGTGTGACCACGGTGCAGTCTTTTTCAATCAGCTCGGTGATGCTTAAATCCTGCAACACGCGGGCATCGGTGCCGAGCCGCAACAATTGCCCCTTTTCGATTAGACCTTTTAAATAGATGGATGCCGGTTCGATATAGTGGCAAAGCGAGGTTGAAATAGCGGATACGATGATCAGAGGCAGGATGACATCATAGCCGCCGGTGATTTCGATGATCAGAAAAATTCCCGTCAACGGTGCCTGCAAAATTCCGCTGATGAGCCCCGCCATGCCGAGCAGTGCAAAACTGCCTTCATTGACCCATTCGGCTGAGGGCCATAAAAAGGTTAGGGCGCGATGATAAGTCAACCCGACCATGCTGCCGATGACAAGGCCGGGGGCGAAAATACCGCCTGAACCGCCCGAGCCGAGGGTCAAGCTTGTTGCGGCGATTTTTGCGCCGACTGCAATGGCTGCGAACATCAACCCCGGTTCAAACGCGCCGATGATCA
This sequence comes from Desulfobacterales bacterium, assembly GCA_034003325.1. Classification (NCBI taxonomy): domain Bacteria; kingdom Pseudomonadati; phylum Thermodesulfobacteriota; class Desulfobacteria; order Desulfobacterales; species Desulfobacterales bacterium. The sequence goes on along the minus strand of JAVEYW010000016.1, from coordinate 3,956 downwards.
TGCTTCGAATGGAATGGTATCCTTCCCCCAGAACGGGCGGCATAAAAATGCCGATGAGGCCGACGGCGCAACCGCCGACAGCGGCTTTTAACCATGAGGGGAGTTGAACCTTTTCCGCCCGGTGGTGCATGATGCCCAGCGCGCGGGTCAACAGAATCGATGCGGCGGCGCAGAAGATGCCAAGACCGAAGCAGGATAGGTTTTCGATCATATCCAAATGAAAGACGCGATGGGAAAAAGCGATCTGATTGCCCTGCAGCAGGCGGCTTAATTCCGTGCCCGCCACCGAAGCGATGGCAATGGGGATGATGCTTGGGGCCTTCCAGTCACCGAGGATCACTTCAATCGCAAAGACCATGCCCGCTATGGGAGCATTAAAAATGGAACCAATGGCAGCGGCGGTGCCGCATCCGACCAGTGTGATCCGTTGGCGGTCGTTTAAGGAAAATAACGTGGCGATATTAGACCCGATGGCGGAGCCGCTGATGACGACCGGTGCTTCGGGACCGGCTGAACCGCCGCTACCGATAGTCAGACAACTTGAAATCAGGCGGGAAAAGCTCGACCGGAGTCTCAGCAGACCGCCGAATCGGGAGACGCTGTAGATGACCTCCGGCACACCATAGCCTGCGCTCTCCTTGAAAATATTTTCAAGGACGATTGTCGACAGGACTGCGCCGATAGCCGGCAGAATGAATCCCCACCAGAAGTGCCTCAGGTGATTCAGCTGCTCAAACAGAAAAAGCAGCGAGCGGTTGAGTGCAACGGCGGCCAGGCCGGCACAGGTTCCGACGATAACGGCCAATAAGATCATCAGGATTCTATCATCGAAACGGAAAATCGCCCAACTGGCCGGATACCGCCATTTATTCAAAAAGTTAATGAAAGAGCGGTCCATCAGCGGTTTGTCCGGTCCATCTCAATTTCAAGCTCCGTGATTTTGGGGAAAAGAGCCTCCGGTGCCGGCCGGGTTTTCAAAAAAGAGATAAAGGCATCGTTTCGAATGCAAAACGAGAGACGGGATAATAAATGCAAATGCTGTTGAACGGTCTGGCTTATGAGCACAAACAGCGCAAAGACCGGTTTGCCGTCAACGGCGTTGAAGTCCACAGGTGTTTTTAAAAAACAGGTGGCGATCATTGATTTGTGCTCAATGGCTGCAATGGGCGAGCGGGGATGGGGAATAGCCACCCCCTTTCCGATACCGGTGGAGGTCAACTGTTCCCGTTCCAGAAGCTTTTGAAAGAGGTCTTCTTTTGATTTTTCAGGTATTCCGGTCAACCGGTTTACCGCTGCCTGAAGGATGGACGCTATCGAATCGCCCTCTATATTTTTAAAAACGCCGCCGCGACCCATGGCCCCTATCAAGGTTTCAACTGGCTCAATAACCGGTTCGCCTTGCAACGCCTGGGGTGGCGTAAATTTCACCTTGTGAGCAGCAGACCATTTGCCCAATGCGGATGGATTAAAAATGCAATCCTTATTTGAAATGTGTACGGGAATGCGGCCCTGCGATACCCATCGTTCGATGGTACTCGGCGATAAGTCCAGGCAGCGCGCCAATTGTGTCAAAGATAATTTCATATTGATAATTAGCTTACACCTAATTTTATTAATTCATAAAGCAATTACTATAGATTATTTAACCCGATGAAACAAGGCGGCCGGCTTATTTTTTGGGGTTAAAAAACTGAATTGGCAACTAAATGAACAAATCGGTCCTTCTCATCGAAACCGCCACGCAACGGCGTCGCATCGAAGCAAGAGGTTATCCTACCCCGCTGTTGCCGATTTTCGGTTAGGCCGGGTTAGACCCTATACCAGAAACATACACGAAAAAGCGTGTATCATTGGAGAAGGTCGTTAGCTGCCAGGCAGCCCAGCCGCCCAGCTTCCGGCTCTGCCGGGTTAGGCGATATTCTAATTTCCACTTTTCCCGCCAGATACGCCTTTACCTCGCTGATGGGAACTTCCTGACGGTGAAAAATGCCTGCCGCCAGGGCGGATTCAGCCTTTGTCTTCATAAACACTTCAAGAAAATGCGCGGCGCATCCGGCCCCGCTGGAAGCGATCACCGGAATGGTAACGGCGGCCTTCACCGCGTTAATCAGTTCAATATCAAAGCCCGAGTTGGTGCCGTCACGGTCTATGCAATTCAGCAGAATTTCGCCGGCACCGAGCGTCTCGCAAACCTGGGCAAGGGTGACGGCATCCACATTCCGGCCTTCGCGGCCGCCCCTTACGGTGCACTGATACCAGCAATAGCGCTCGCCGTTGGGGCCCGGCACATCGGTGTGAATGATTTTGTATGGAACCGCTTTGGGCGTATCGACATAGACCCGCCGGGGGTCGATGGAAATGACCACGGCTTGGGCGCCGTAAACGCGCGAGATCTCTTCAATGGGGCTTTTACCCGTTTTTTTACCTGTTTTCAGATATTGCTCCACAATATATACCGCGTCGCTGCCGATGGAAATTTTATCCGCACCGGATCTGAAATATTCCGTGGCTACCTCCAGGGCCGTGTATTTGCGCCCTTCCTTGTCGGTGAAATCGCGTATACCCCCGCCGATGGTTAGAGGGACAAACACATGTTTGGACGTTTGCGCCAATACCTGAAGCATCGGCATGTCTTTTAGCGGAAAATCTCTGAATCCGGTGATATTCAAAAAGGTGATTTCATCAGCGCCTTCCCGGTAATATCGGCTGGCCAGTTCCACCGGTTTTCCGAGGTTTCGTACGGATCCGCCTTCCCGAACATCATATTGATCGCCCTTGGTAACCACCAGATCCCCCTGATCGGTGGCCCGCACATCCAGGCAGGCGATAACCCGTTTGGCCAGCCGGGTTTCCGTGGCGGCCTGAACAGGCATGAAGGCTTCGGCGCCGGTTTCGATAAAATTTTTCAGGATTTGAAGGCCGGGTTCCCCGCTTTTTTCGGGATGAAACTGGGTGGCAATGATATTATTTCGCTGAACAGCGCTGACGAAGCGGATTCCGTAATCCGTAGTGGTTAATATGACGGCATCGTCCCGTGGCACGACATGAAAGGAATGCACAAAATAAAATTTTTCATTTCCATTGAGGCCGTTAAAAAGCCGTGAGGGTTGTTGAATACCGAGCCCGTTCCAGCCGATATGAGGAACGGCCAGATTTACGGCAAACCGTTTGACCATGCCTGTCAGAATGCCCAATCCCCGAACCCCCGGGGCTTCCTCGCTGCTTTCAAAAAGGGCTTGAAGGCCCAGGCAGATGCCCAGAAACGGCCGATCCGATTTCAGATAGTCTGTCAGCGGCGCCGTGTAATTTTTTTCCCCCAGTATCCGCATCATATTCCCAAAAGCCCCAACGCCTGGAAATACCAGTTTTTCAGCCGATACAATATCTTGAGCGGAGGAGACGATCTTAACCTGTTCGCCAAGGCTTTCGATGGCATTAATGACACTGCGGACATTGCCGGCGCCGTAATCCAAAAGGGTGATCATTTTGTGCCCCTATTTCTTTTATCATCAATAATTTCAAACCAAAATACACTGAGCGGGCTGTTCCCGACCTACCGCTCAACCCGGACTTCATATATCACTCATGGGAACAAAACAAGAGTTGGGAGATTTGAGATTTTGCTTCACGGCTTCAGCGGCCTGCAACTGGATATGGATTTGCCGAATGGTGTGCAAGAGAAGGCGGGGGTGATCGTATGTAAGGGGGTTCAGGATTTTGGAAATAGTCATTCTCTCACACTGCTTTAAGCCTGTTGCGGTATTCGCGAAAAGGAGCCATTGCGGCTTCATGGTGATGTCGCCATCCATGGGTTGGTGTGGAAAAATTAATGTTAGCAACAAATAGAAATGTCCGCTTTTGTAGCAAGTAAACTGTCCACTTTGCAATGTATATAGGAAACTAACCAAAGTAGCTGGGAAATCCCGTAGGCCCAAAATATCCGGAGGGATTTTCCC